>JAUYQT010000836.1 GCA_030697085.1 Azonexus sp.
CCGGGCTGCGGCTCCGAACGGCTGTTCTCCCAAGTCGGCCTGGCCACTCAGGCGATGCTCTACGAAGTCGGCGCCACCACCGTGCTGCCGCCGGGTTATCTGTGCTGTGGCTATCCGCAGACTTCAGCCGGTGATGAAGACAAGGGCCAGAAGATCACCACCGATAACCGCGTGCTCTTCCACCGCGTTGCCAATACGCTGAACTACCTTGATATCAAGACAGTGATTGTTTCATGTGGAACCTGCATGGATCAGCTGCTGAAATACCAGTTCGACAAGATATTCCCCGGCTGCCGCCTGCTCGACATCCACGAATACCTGATGGAAAAGGGCCTCAAGCTGGAAGGTGTCGAAGGTACGCGTTACATGTATCACGAGCCTTGCCACACGCCGATGAAAGCCTATTCAGCACTCAAAGTAAGCAGTACCTTGATGGGCCAGGACGTGCCATTGAGCGACCGCTGCTGCGGCGATGCCGGCTCTTTTGCTTATTCCCGCCCCGATATCGCCACCCAGGTGAAATTCCGCAAGCAGGAAGAAATCGAAAAAGGCGCCGCCAAACTGCGCGATGATGGCTTCAAGGGCGACGTCAAGATACTGACCTCCTGCCCGGCCTGCCTGCAAGGGCTTTCCCGTTACGACGACGACGCTGGCACCAAAGCAGATTACATCGTTGTTGAAATGGCCAAGCACCTGCTCGGTGAAAACTGGATGGCGGACTTCGTGACTAAAGCCAATACCGGCGGAATCGAGCGTGTTTTGCTCTGATTTTTGCTCATTTTTCACCGTTGACCGTAAAACACCTATTTTCCTTGAGGCAAGCACTCGCGATACCTATTCTCCGGTGTAATCTATTACCGTGAATGGAGTATTCAAACGTGATTAAGGTCAGCGATCCCTGCGAATTGTGCGCAACACCAGGTGGTGAGATTCTTTGGGAATCTCCCACCTGCCGGGTTATTCGTGTTGACGACCCGAACTACCCAGGTTTTTGCCGGGTCATCTGGAATGCTCACACCCGCGAGATGACAGATCTCGAGCCTGCGCAACAACAACATCTGATGTCCGTCGTATTCGCCGCTGAAACCGTGGTGCGGCGGCTATTTGCACCTGACAAAATCAATCTGGCCAGTTTCGGCAATATGGTTCCCCATCTCCATTGGCACGTAATTCCCCGTTGGCCAGACGACAAACACTTCCCGGAACCGATCTGGGGAGCAACGCAACGCCAGGGAAGCTTTAGCCGGCGCGTGGTCAGCCATCGCGAATGGGCGGCAGCACTGAACGAAACGCTCAACATGACAGAGCATCAAAACTGACATTGACATGAACGCCCCGCTCAACTCAGCCCCCCTGTGCATTCCCGATTTACCAACCGGGATGGATTATCTGTCAACCCTTACCCTCGCCAACCCGCTCGTTGCCGAACAACAACTCATGCGTTTTATCGACGCCCTGCTCGTGGCGCCACCAGAGCCGGGGGAAATGTTGTCTTTGCTTGAACACGCGCGGGTTCCCATCTGTTTCGTTGAAGAGGAAATGGCCCAGCTGTATCACAACAAGCCGCTGGTACTGACCACGAAAGAAGAGGAAAGCTTTCAGCAAGTAGTCACGGCTTGGCGAAAGATGCTCAAAGCCTACGCCTTGTGCGTCCGGCTCGAGCAACCGGAGGCAAATAACCCGCAACATGCATCGTTGATGGCCTCCATATTGCATCGCTGCATTTACTACACTGGCATGATCATCCTCGAACACTATCGGGCTCGGCGTGAATTACCGCGCGGCATCTGGCTCGAATTACATGGCTTTTACGAAACCGCCGTGGATTGGGGTCTGGCCTATACGCCGGTCGAAGATTCGCTCGAAAACAGCTTCCAGGCAACCCATTGCGCCGCCGCCTACGCCACGCTTCTGCTGATCGATATTGCCAGCCCTTATAGCAACAGCGTACGTAACCTGAACCTGATCCGGCGTTGGGCAACGATGTGGGCGCCACTCATTTCAATCCACCAACTAGACGACGACCTTGAGATTCCACCCTATATCGTCGAGCTATTCAAAGACACGCCGCTCCAACCGAGTGCGCTGATTGATAAGCCTGATAGTTATGCCCGCCGGCTGGATACGACCCGTCTCGGCCTACAAATCAATCATATGCTTAGCCAGTTACGACAACGGATATCGCCCTCCCAACTCGGTCTGGGTGAAGAAACCGCTGGCCACGTCATTCAATTGCTGGAACGTCTTTCCCGTCCCTGGACACAGGCGGCATCGCCCCGCAAATTCCGACGCTTTAGCAGCGAAGGCATAGCTCGCCTTGCAGTCGGCTTTGAAGCCATGCATTTCCTGGTATCAGGCAAAGCATTTGAACAACCCACCACGGCCAATACCTATTCACGCAGCGAGTGTGACCAACTCTTCACCTTTGGCGACCGTGCCAATCCCGGCCAGAGTCTGAATATTCACCCGGAAGCGATCTATCCGGTCGAAGATTGGGCTGTTATCAATCACTCGGCGAACGGCTTTCGCCTGGCTCAAAGCAATCCCGGGCTAAAAATCCGTCACGGTCAGTTAATCGTTATCTGCCCACATGACGGCGAACATTTCCTGCTTGCCCAGGCTACCTGGCTGATGGAAGAGGTGTCGACAGGACTACTGCTTGGCGTCTCCACCTTGCCCGGCCTACCC
>JAUYQT010000851.1 GCA_030697085.1 Azonexus sp.
AAACAGGCGACAGCGAATCCGCTCGAATTGTCGACGGCCTTGCGTAAGGAGTTGCCAGGTTTAATCGCCAATCTGCCCGAGGGAATGCGGGCTGATATTTCCTACGATTCGTCGATATTTATCGACCGTTCGATCAAGTCGGTCTTCAAGACCATTGCCGAAGCCATTTTGCTGGTCTTGGCCATTATCTTCTTTTTCTTGCGCAATATCCGGGCAACGCTGATCCCGCTCGTCACCATTCCGGTTTCGCTGGTTGGCGCGTTCGGCATCATGTTTGCGTTGGGATTTACGATCAATACGCTGACCTTGTTGGCGCTGGTGCTGGCGATTGGTCTGGTGGTCGATGACGCCATTGTCGTACTCGAAAATATCTACCGTCACATTGAAAACGGCATGCCGCGCATGCAGGCGGCGTTACAGGGCTCACAGGAAATCGGCTTTGCGGTGGTGGCGATGACGCTGACGCTGGCTGCCGTTTATGCGCCGGTTGCCTTCATGACGGGCCGAACCGGCAAGCTGTTCGTCGAATTCGCCCTGACCTTGGCCGGTGCCGTGCTGGTTTCCGGCTTCGTCGCGCTGACTTTGTCGCCGATGATGTGCTCGGTGCTGCTTAAACATGAGGATAAGCACGGCAAGGCTTTCCTGATGATTGAAGGCTTTCTCAATCGGTTGAATTCTGGCTACAAAAGAGTGTTGACCGCATCACTCCACCGGCGTTGGATCGTCTTGCTGGGTTTTGTCCTGGTGGCTGTTTCCTGCGTGGTTTTGCTGAAGATGCTGAAATCCGAACTGGCTCCGGTCGAAGATCGGGGCATCGTGATTGGCGTTTTTTCCGGGCCGGATGGCGCGACGCTTGATTACACGGAGAAATACGCCAGTCAGCTTGAGCAGATTTACAGCGAAACCAAGGATGTCGAACGTTACTTCGTGGTGGCAGGCAATCCTACCGTCAGCCAGGGCATTTCCTTCGTTGGCCTGACCGACTGGAGTGAGCGAGATCGTCGTTCAACCGATATCGCCAAGGAGTTGTTGCCGAAATTCAGAGACATTCCCGGCGTGCTGGCCTTTCCGCTCACGCCCGCCTCGCTCGGCCAAGGCTCGCGCGAGCGGCCGGTGAATTTCATCATCGTGACCTCGGCCTCGTATGAAGAATTGCAAGCAGTGACTAGTCAGTTTCTCGCCGAGTTGGCAAAAAATCCCGGTCTGACCAATGTCGATACTGATCTGAAACTGAATAAGCCGGAACTGTCGGTCACGGTTCGCCGTGAGCGGGCGGCTGATATGGGTGTGCCGGTGGAGACCATCGGCCGAACGCTGGAAACCTTGCTCGGCGGTCGGGCGGTCACCCGCTTTAAGCGTGATGGCGAGCAATATGATGTCATTGTGCAAGTGGCCGATGTCGATCGCAGCAACCCGGACGATATTCGTGGCATCTACACCCGTGGCCGCGATGGCAGCATGATTTCACTCGATAATCTGGTGCAGGTTTCGGAAAGCGTCGCGCCGCGTGAGCTCAATCACTTCGGCCAGCGCCGCGCCGTAAGTATTACGGCCAATCTGGCGCCTAATTACACAATGGGCGAGGCGCTCAACTATATGGATGACACCGCAGCGCGGCTGCTTGGCGCTGGTTATGCCGTCGATTACAACGGTCAGTCGCGTGAGTTCCGCCAGTCTTCGTCCTCGCTGGCCTTTACCTTTGGCCTGGCGCTGGCGTTTATTTATCTGGTGCTGGCGGCGCAATTTGAGAGTTACCGTGATCCTCTGATCATCATGCTCACCGTGCCGCTGTCAATTGCCGGTGCGCTCTTGGCGCTCTGGCTGGCCGGTGGCACGCTCAATGTTTATAGCCAGATCGGGCTGGTAACGCTGGTCGGCTTGATCACCAAGCACGGCATTCTGATTGTTGAATTCGCCAATCAGTTGCAGGAGACCGGCGTCGAACTAAAGGCGGCAGTGATTGAAGCGGCGACACTGCGCTTACGGCCCATCCTGATGACCACCGGAGCAACCGTTTTTGGTGCGTTGCCGCTGGCGCTAGCGACCGGGGCCGGGGCGGAATCGCGGCAGCAGATCGGCTGGGTGATCGTCGGCGGTCTGCTGTTGGGCACTTTCTTCACGCTGTTTGTTGTGCCGGCGGTGTATTCGTTGCTGGCGGCGAGGAAGGCAAAAGCAGTCGACTGAGTTGTGCGGACATAATCTGCGGTCGACCCTCCGGTGAGCCTTGTTTGATATACTTTTAACTCGTGTATATCTTTTCGAAGGGGAAATCATGCAAATTGCCAAATGGGGAAATTCTCTCGCGGTCAGGTTGCCTGCCGCTCTGGTTCAGGCGCTTGACCTAAAAGAGGGGGAGGACATTGATCTTCACGCCGTGGGCGCCAGAAGCTTTGAGGTTGATCGTCAGCCCGGTGCTGCCGAGCTGCTGGCAAGATTGCGCGCCTTCAGGGGGCGGCTCCCCGCTAATTTTCATTTTGATCGACTTGAGGCGAACGCGCGGGATGACTCGAATTGAGTCGCCCTTTCATTGACAGCAATGTCGTGCTTTACCTTTTGTCGGCTGATGCCGCCAAAGCAGATTGTGCGGAGGCGGTTATTGCTGCGGGAGGGATCATCAGTGTCCAGGTGCTCAATGAGGTCACGGCCGTATGTCGGCGGAAACTTAAAATGCCTTGGCAGGAAATCGAAGCTGTCCTAAACGCTGTTAAATCGGCTTGTGAAGTGGTGCCGCTCACCATTGCATCACATGAGGCTGCACTAGAAATAGCAAAGCGCTATGGCCTTTCTTTTTACGATGCCAATATTTATGCTGCAGCTAATCTCGCCGGTGCGAAAGTTCTTTTTTCTGAGGATATGCAGGATGGTATGAATATCGGCGGAACAGTGGTTCGAAATCCATTTCGCTGAGTCGGGCCAATCACGTTTTTGGGTGGCGTCCTACCGGGGCATCAGTGGGCAATGAAGCGGGCGACTCGTTCGCCAATTTCCCCCGCCAAATCACTGCGCAGGCAGTCGAAATTCTCTGCTTCAAAGGAATTGGTCAGCCAGGTGATCTGGCGTTTGGCCAGTTGGCGGGTGGCGAAAATGCCGCGGTCGCGCAGTTCCTTCTGCGGGATCAAGCGCTCCTGCGCCTCCCACGTCTGCCGATAACCGACGCAGCGCATGGAGGGCAGGTTGAGGTGCAGGACGTATTTCTGGCGCAGCATTCGTACTTCGTCATCTAGCCCGGCTAGCAGCATTTCGTCGAAGCGGCGGGCGATGCGGGTGTGTAGTTCGGCTCGCTCAGAGGGCAGCAGGCCAATCGAGAGAAAATTAAAGGGCGGCTTCTGGTGTTCACTTTCAGCCAGTAGTGCTGACATGGGCCGGCCGCTGATCTGGCAGACTTCGAGCGCCCGCTGCAGGCGCTGGCTGTCGGTCGGGTGCAGCCGTGCTGCGGTCGACGGGTCTAAAAGGGCTAATTTTGCGTGCATTGCCGGCCAGCCATGAACCGCGGCTTCGGCATCAATTTCGGCACGTAGCGCCGCGTCGGCTTGGGGCAAATCGGCCAGGCCATTGAGCAGAGCGCGGAAATAAAGCATGGTGCCGCCAACCAATACCGGCACTTTCCCGGCTGCGGTAATTTCTGCCATCGCCGCCAAGGCGTCGCTGCGAAAACGGGCGGCAGAATAGCTTTCTTCTGGCGAAATGAGATCGATCAGGCGATGCGGGTAGTGCGCCAGGGTGGCGCGATCCGGCTTGGCGGTGCCGACATCCATGTCGCGAAAAACCTGGGCCGAATCAACGCTGATCAGTTCGACCGGGAAACGGTCGGCCAGTGCCATGGCGATCGCTGTTTTACCCGAGGCGGTCGGGCCCATGATCAGAATGGCAGGCGGGAGTTTCGCTAAATGATGCGGCGAATGGGCAGGCAAATGATGGGGCAAATTCATGGCGGCGAATGCTACCACGCACCTGCCGGGCGGCTCCGGCCGATAATCCTGCAAACCTTGGTTGACCGCATGTTTTGCCCTCGCCAACTGACCATCAGCGCGGCCCTCTTTCCCCCTTTTCATCGCCGCGCTCCTGACGTTGCGGCCTCTCGCGATTCTGTTGATCGTTACCTCTGTTTTCCTGACGTTGCATTTCGCGTGCCGGTTGTGGCGCGCTTTGAATTTGCGGGGCTGTGGGTTGGGGTTGTGGGGCGCGTAGTGCTGGTGCGGGTTGGGGCGTGATTGGCGGGGTGAATTCACGCTGGCGACTTGGCCGAGCCTCGCCTTCACCCGGCACTCTGCGTTCCATGCGGGGCGTTTCCCCTGTTTCGCGCCGTATTTCTCGTTCCCGGTTTGGCCAGGCCTGGCGCGCTTGGCCCTCTTCCCGCATGGCCGGCGGGATGCTTGTTGCGGGTTCGGCGATGGGGCGTGGTGCCGGTGTTGCGGGTGCTTCGCGCTGGCGTGGTGCCGGTGTGTTGTTTTCTCTGGGAGTGGGGCGGTCAAATCGCGGATTTTCCCGGCGATTTTCACGCATCAAATCAGGTGGCGCGATGGTCGGTATCGGCATGGCTGGCGTGGCTTGTGGCGTAGATTGTGGCGGGGCCTCGGCGGGGGCTTGACGATAAGGGCTGGTGGCTTCAGAACGAACAGGCGGCGCTAGCGGGAGGTTTTCCCTTGGCGGTGCCGGGTGGGTCATTCCATTCGGTGGGCGCTGTTCTCTCTCGGCTCGCCCATTGTCGCGCCGCAGATCAGTGGGTATTTCTCTCGGCGCTTGCGGCGTGGCGCGACGATCAATGGCATTGGGAGGGATCGCCGGATTGCCCTCGCGCCGCGTGGGTCGGCTCGATGCTTCGTGTCGCGATTCCGGTGACGGTCGGCTGGCGCTGGCGGCTGGTGCCAGCCAGTCCTTGCTTGGCGCTTGCCTGGCTTGCGGGGCGCG
>JAUYQT010000853.1 GCA_030697085.1 Azonexus sp.
CCGGACATCGGCACAAACATTAGATTAATCTAATATCTGGAGTCTGTGATGAGCGATAGTCTGCACGTCGTCTGCCCGCACTGTGCTGCGGTCAACCGTATTTCCGCGGCCAAATTAAGCCAGTCCCCTGTCTGCGGGCAATGCAAGCAAAGCCTGTTCACTGGCGAACCGCTTGATCTGAGCGCCGACAATTTCGAGCGCCACATCGGGCGCAACGACCTACCGGTCGTCGTTGACTTCTGGGCCGCGTGGTGTGGTCCCTGCCAGGTCATGGCGCCCGATTTTCATCAGGCGACCATTGATCTGGAACCTTATGTCCGAATGGCCAAACTGAATACAGAAAACGAACAACAACTCGCTGGCCGATTCAACATCCGCAGCATTCCAACCCTGATTATTTTCAAGGATGGCCGCGAAATCGCCCGACAAAGCGGCGCACTTGATCCAAGCAGCCTAAAACGCTGGCTTCAGCCGCATCTTTATAAAGCTTAATTTTTTCGGCGACCTGTCGTTAACAAGACCTCTATACAAAAAGTGCGGAGGCCGCCATGAAAATTGCCAGTGCCAATCTGCAGATGGCCTCATCGCATGCCAGTCTGCAACGCCGTGAAATCACGGAATCCCTCAAAATGTGGGTTGGACCGCGCCGGCCTGATTTTGCCAACGACAACAACCGTAGCCTCCCGGCCCTGACCGACTCGATCAATATATCGGAGGCCGGCAAGGCCGCCCAATCGGCAGATTCGATGAAAGAAGCGCAGGATGCTGCGGTCGACAACGATCCGGGGCTGACTTTGATTCGATCGATGCTGGAGTTTCTGACCGGCCGAAAAATGCAAGTTTTCGACGCTAGCGAATTGCTGGCCAGAGGCGGACCCACAACCAGCAGCACACCGGCTCAATCCGCCGCCAGTGATCAAGCAAGCTCAGCGGGCTATGGCGTCGAATACGACTACCACGAGTCTTACACTGAAATCGAGCAAACCAGTTTTACGGCAAGCGGCACGGTCAAGACTGCGGATGGCCAGGAAATTAGTTTCAAACTGGAACTCTCGATGTCCCGGGCCTATCATGAAGAGAGCAATTTGAGCCTACGTTTAGGTGATGCCAGCCGCAAAGTTGATCCCCTTGTCCTGAATTTTGCCGGTAATGCAGCGCAATTAACTGACCAAAGATTCGCCTTCGACCTGAATGCGGACGGCAAAACTGAAAACATCAACTTCGTCGCACCGGGCAGCGGCTTTCTGGTGTTCGATCGCAATCAGGATGGCAAAATCAATAACGGTAATGAAATGTTCGGCCCGACGAGTGGCGACGGCTTCGCCGAACTGGCCAAGCTTGATAACGACAACAATGGCTGGATCGACGAAAACGATGCCGCTTTCAACAAACTGGAGATCTGGTCACGCGATAGCAGCGGTAAAGATCAACGCCAGTCACTCGCAGCAGCGGGTGTCGGCGCCATCGCTCTGAGCCGCATCAATACGCCCTTTGATCTAAAAACCAATGACAATGTAACGCTTGGAAATATTCGCACTTCCGGAATTTTTTTGCATGAAGATGGCGAGGCTGGCACAATTCAGCAAATCGACCTGACCGTTTAATACATTAAGCGGCGGTAACCAAAGGGAACGACATGCTGCGCTTTGCCGATCTAAAAATCTGGGTGCGCCTGACCGCCGCCATCTGGCTGATTCTGGCTGTTATCTGGGCCAGCGCCATTGCCTGGACAACACAAGTCAATCGCGACACTGCCATCCGCCAGGCTCAGGATTTTTCTAACAGCATCCATGAAATGACGATGGCAGGCCTGACTGGCATGATGATCACCGGCACCATCGGTCAGCGTGAAGTTTTCCTCGACCAGATCAAGCAGTTGTCGATCATCAAGGATCTACACGTTGCACGTGGTGAAGCCGTGACAAAACTCTACGGCCCGGACACCAAAGACAGCCGCTCGCTAACCGCACTTGAACAGCAGGTAATGAATAGCGGCACCCCGTATATGGCCGTCGAGTCGATCAATGGCAGTTCTTTCCTGAATGTGATCAATCCCACCAAAGCGTCCAAAAACTATCTTGGCAAAGACTGCGTTCTCTGTCACCAGGTACCGGAAGGCACCGTACTTGGCGTGGTCAGCATGAAGGTCTCGCTCGACTCCGTTGAAGCTGAAGTTTCCGCCTTGCGCCTCAAAATTGTCGGAGTCGCCATTGCCGCCCTGGGCGCTCTGCTTATCATCATTTATTTGCTCACCCGACACTTCGTCACCGCCCCACTTGAAGAGTTACGCAAAGGCCTGCGCGACATTGCCAGTGGCGAAGGCGACCTGACGCGTCGCCTACCGGTGAACGGCCAAGATGAAGTTGGCCAATCGGCATCAGTATTCAACGAGATGATGGAAAACTTCAATCAACTCGTTCGCCAGGTGCGCGACTCGGCCAGCCAGGTTTCCTCCCGCGTTGCAGCACTCTCCGATAACACGGACCGCGTTTCACAAAGTTCCCACCTGCAAAACGAGAAATCCAATCAGGCTGCTGCCGCAGTTGAACAACTGGTGCTCAGTATTTCCTCAATTGCACAAAGTGCCGAACACGTCCAGCACCAATCGCAGGAAAGCCTATCCCGCGCTAACGAAGGCAGCCGCAACCTGACGGTGCTGCTTGGTGAAATGAATGTTGTGGAAAGCGCGGTCAAAGAGATGGCCGTCTCGGTCAATGACTTTGTACGAAATACCGAATCGATCACGCAGATGACCCGTGAGGTCAAGGATATTGCCGAACAGACCAACCTGCTCGCCCTTAATGCCGCCATCGAAGCCGCTC
>JAUYQT010000108.1 GCA_030697085.1 Azonexus sp.
ACGTGTCCCACATCAAATGATGGGTATTCACCCCTAAGCCGCCAGCGCCGCCCCGCGAATCGTCTCCACCGCCCACTGGTTCAAACTCTGCCCGTGAGCAGCCGCAGCGATGGCTGCCGCCTCGTGCACCTCTGGATCGAGGCGGAGCACAAACTTCCCGGAGTAGTGCTTTTTCGGATCAATGCCGCGCTGCTGGCAGGCTTCCAAGAAAACCCGCAGCGAGGTTTCACCCTCACGGTGCAGACCACCCACATCGGCAGCGTAGAAATCAGCGCCACCGTTCAGGCCCAAGAATTCACCCCTGAACATTTCAATCTCAGGGTCGAAAGCAATGACGGCCTGATAGCCGTTAATCGTCATCACGTTGTTCATGGTTTCACTCCGTTCTCTTCCAGCCACTTGCGAATCGATGCCACCGCGCCTTTGTCGGTATCCGGCGACGGGTGGGGGCGATGGAACACCCGCACCACACCGAACAAGAAGACTTCGACGCGAGAGCCTTCACGCTCTGCAATTTCAGCGCCCAGTTCATTGAACAGTGCCTCAATGTCGGGCCACCGAACATTGGCCGAAACCGGCCGGGCATAGATCAATTCGACGGTGCGCTGACGTTTGCGCTTCATGAATAAATAGTATCAATAATTGGTATCACGCGCAAGGCTAGTGAGTGTTACGATCGACGCCGGAAAAGGTAGAAAAACCAACCGTTACCGGGCTGGCTCTAATTCGCCAGAAGTGGAGAATTAGGCGGCAATGCTGACGGTGTTGCGAACACCAGGCTATTGCCTCCCTGTTACTTCCATGTTTTTTGTTTGAGTGTCCCGCCAGTGTCCCGCGATGAGTGGCGGAAGCGGAAAACAAAAAAGGCTTTCCGTCTGGAAAGCCTTGTCTTTGCTTGATGGTGCCCAGGAAGGGACACGCGTAGCTAGAAAATCAACGGATGCGACAGATATAACCCATTGATTTCTAATAGCTCTAAATTCAGAAAAATCCTAGAACCGCACACCTTCTGACGCTGTTTCTGTCGCACCTACAGTATCACCGTTACCCGGCTACGTGTAAAGACCTCGACATGACATGAACGCATGCTTTAGAGTTGCTGTTGATTTAACAAACTAATAAAGGTGTGCCATGAAAATGGGAAGTATGGATATTGGCAGCAGGCCAAAGTCAAAACGGTTTAGGGTTGTGTCTGAAAGCGTTAAGAGCTTTAACCCTCCACCTGAATATGTTGAGATGTACTGGATAGAAGATGTTTCTACCGGGAAGCGTCTAAAAAAATCCTATCATAGTTTGGAACAAGCAGAACTTGAATGTAAAGAGATGAACAATCTTGAGTGCGAGCCGGATTAGTCTATCCTTGTTATTTTGAGTAACGAACGTTCTGGTATTTCATCAAGAAATGGCGCCTGAAAAACAGAGGCTGTGATTGATACGTTGTCTTCGTGTAATACTATCTGAAGCTTTGAATCCGTTATATCAGTGTGAATAAATCCACCCCTGTTTTTTGCTTCATCCGGCCATTCTTCCAGTACTTCTATCATAAATTTCATAATTAATTAACCTGTTTGTATTTGTTAATTAATATCATTAATTTTTGCTGGCGTAAAATATATTACCCCATATTTATAACGCATTTTTTACCAAGGGTTAAACCCGGAACCAGACCCCCACGGATTTGGTGGTTTAGGCGTTGGAATCCTATATGGGTCTGGATATGGGTTGAACGGTTTTACCGGAACCGCTTCCTCAACTTGTTGAGGTGGCGGAATGTCAGGCGGTGAATTGCGTACAGGCTCAATTGTTGGTGCTGGATTAACAGGCTCAACTAGTTCCGGTTTAGGTGGCTCTACCTGTCTCACAAACTTCCAAATTGCGTACTTAGGCTGGTCGGGTAACTCGTATTTTTTTCTCAACTCGTCAGCAAGTACGTCATTTACAGTTTTCCTATATCTGTCAGGAACAGCTTTGACCAGCTCCTGTAACTCCTTGCTGTGCTTATAGAAGCACGTGCGGGCATATTCCCGCCACCAAGCATGCATGGGTCCATGCGCATCAAGGTAATTGTTCTTATATTCATCGTAAAACCGAGACCAAGTGTAATCTTTACCTATTAAAGTCAAAGCATATTTTCGTTGGTTGAATTCAGTGTTAGCTGCTTTTGGTCCTAATATCGAGCGTAGTGCGTAACAGCCTTGTGCACTTAAATGATTCTTTGGCAGATTAAACATGCACGCATCTTCAAGGCTAGTTCTGACCTTAACAAGTTCTGGTGCTTGATATACAACCATAGCCGTCGAATTAGACGCGATGAGCGGTTTTACTGATTGCAATATCCGCTTGTTGATATTGGTTAATTTGCTGCCCGGTTGAATGTGGTTGATAGGAGTTATTATATTAGGAATAGGCTCGTTGCCTGCTTTGGCAATTGCGACCGTCACCGGCTTTAAAGATGTAAGCATTTTACGCCTAACAATCTTTAATGCAGACTGTTCTGGTGTTTTAGCCTCGGCTATCTTGGCTTCAATCTCTGCTAATTCAATCTTCTTTGATTTAATCGCGCTTCTAATGTAGTTACGCTCTCCAATGTCTCTGTTTTGATTCTTGCGAGACTCCACCTTCTGCGAATTGGTTTTACTGATATTGGTGCGACCTTCATGTTTTGTTGGTTCAATATCTAGACCTTGTTCGGCATATGAGCGTGAATCAATACGAATATCGAAGCCAGCTTCTTTAAGTGCCTTATTAGCGCATTTCGCCCAACCTTTACGCCAACCCTCTAACACCTTTTTATCATTCCAATCACGGTTCTTTTTACCAAAACCATCACCATCTAACTCGCGCATAGTTAGCATGATATGGGCGTGAGGGTTACCGTTTTCGTCGTCGTGGATTGAAAAGTCCGCAATCATTCCATACTTAACAGCATACTCGTCTAAATAAACACGAAGCAGTTCAATCATCTGGATTCTAGATAGCTCTTTAGGTAGGGCTACTTCTATTTCACGGAATAATTGTGCGTCTATGCGCTTCTCTGATTTTTCAACCTCGCTCCAAAGCTCGGAACGGTTTTTGAATCGTGCAGGCGCTTTGGTAGGTAATCTAATCTCGCTATACCTAACTTCACGCTTGCGTGTGTAATTGTATATATTACCTGAATTAGCATCTATCAGCATTGCGCCAGCGCGATACGCAGCAGAACGAACAGCATGGTTAGTGCTTTCATTTCTACGCGAATGCGTTTTAACAGTGCAATGATAAATAGCCATCCAGTTATATCCTTAAACTAAGCGATTAGTTTTAACCTAGATATAACCAAGTATTGCAGGGCTTGACCCTGCTGGAGCCGGGCAATGCGTAAGCATTGAACCGGTTGCCGGAGGCAACACACGTCGATGGTTTACCATCGATGTATAAGTGCGCTTTGCCGTTGGCTTTTATCCTCGTTAAAAACTATCACAATATTTAATATATCACGAAAATGCTGATTGTCTTTAAATAAAGTGATAATTTATTCAGATTACAACAATAACAGGAGGATATATGTCAGATACTAAAATTAAACGAACTAAAGTCGAAATACAGAAAGAAGCATTAGCCAAGCTTGAATCTGAAGCAGCAGATAAACGAAAGCAAATCGCAATATTAGAAGCCCGACAAAAAAAGGCTGTTGAGATTAAGCAGCGGGCGTTAGATGAGCGTTTAAAGATTCATTCGGGCGGGATGGTGCATATGGTTGGATTGCACAGATATGTCTATTCGGATGTTGAGGTGCGGGACAACCCACAGGATGCGCTCATAGCCAATTTATTAGTCGGTTGCTTGCTCAAGCTATCCCTAGACCTTGAAAGTGCTTCTATTGATGATTTAAAGCGCCTTTGGAATGCAGGTAGAGAGTTTCGAAAGCAACAGCAATCAGATAGACAACTTGCGGGAGTTAATCCACACCTAAGCGAATTAGATGAACTTGCTAAATCGTTACCTAAGCCGTGATGGGGTTAATGTTCCTCATAACGGCAACGATACGTTGTCGATAGCTGATTACTGAACAAGGCTTATGGTTATGCACGACATAACGTTGACGTTTAGTCGCCTTGTTGTTGCCGACCAAGGTCATCAAGTAGTTGCATCACTCGATATAAACATATTTGACCTTCAGTAATCAAGTTATCGGAAAAGTCGATATCACCGACATAGGTCAAATCATAGGCCAGTAGTTGAAGGTGTGCTATTGCCTCGTCAATGAGGTTTTTAAGGTGCTCGTAATTCATTTTGTCTTGCTCTGGTAGTTGTCGATGCTTACTAAGTTACAACGGATTTTTAAATTGAATCAAGATGTTTATTTATATTGACATGTATTGTCATGTCAATGCGTGTCAATACAGGTATTGTTTTAAGCTTGATTATTAAAAATAAAAATGGGATGCTCTTCTAAAGACAAAGGAGCATCCCATGGATATGGAAATCTATACCGACGAAAATATGTATCGGTTATTTAGTAATAAATTAGTGGCACAACTACATAGAGTTTATGCGGAATGCCGCGATAATGCTCGGAGCGACAAAGAGATTGAGTTGGCGATAAAATTTTTGAACTTTTACACAACCCAGTGCACTATGCGCCCTGCTTGCGATAACCAAAGCTAGATTAAGCCTGTCTTATTTCAAATTTAAATTGTTCGAAATAGTACCAGAACTCATGCTCTTCAATTGAGTGCTGGGTATTGTCTTGCATCACTACAAAGTATTTAGGGCCGGCCTTTTTTCGCTCAAGATATGAAACGTTGCTTTTGTAAATCTCCACTCCGGAGTCAAGCTTAATTAATGTATCGCGTGTCATTTTTTATTCCTTTTATTAATAAATTACTTAATCAAAAACTCTTCTTTGTCGTGACCGGCATCAATCAGTGCCTGGAACTCTTTAGGAGCGCGACCACGACCAGTCCAGGTCTTCGCGCCATCAGGAGTGATGTACTTGGGCTTAGGTGCTGCGCGAGTGCCAGTAGTGGCCGTAGCATCGGTTGTCTTCATAGTGAATCCACAATCAGCCGCCGTAAGTTCGTATTCTTCAATTAGGGCTTTGACTTGCTTGATGGCGTCAGAAAGTTCAACCTTGCGTGCATCCGCAATCTGTTTGTTCAGCGCGTCACGTTGAGCCAGTAGTTCTTTGTAGCTTGCCATGATGTATCTCCCTTGTGTGGATAGTGCAAAGATTGGCAATCTACTACTGTTTGACGTTCGTTACAAATAGTTGATATAAAAAAACCCACCGCAATGGGTGGGTTTAAGCAGCTATATCATTTTTAAAAACTATAAGATGGCTTCTTGGCTGCTAGTTTTCCACCGAGAAAACAGATGGTTGTTGCCCGTGACAATTTTCCTGTAGCAACATCTTTGACACCTTCGTAACCAAAGCAATCAAATGACTGTCCGTTATCAAGGGTGCTTTTATTGAACTGTGCTGGTTTCCCTATTACTTGAGCAACTTCTTCAGGAGATTTTCCGTAAAGTTTTTCAATTGCATTGTCAAACTCGGTAACCGTATAACCCAAAGGAGTTGGTCCACATGCAGCAAGAAATGTAATGGAAAGCAACGATGCAATTATTAATTTACGCATGGTGAATTTTACTGCTCTGAAAAAGTATAGGCTTCATCTGTGCCTGGAACAAACTTGGCGGCACAACGGTTGCAATAAAATCCGGACTCCTTCCACAGGTCTTTCTTTTTCTGACGTTCAACTGCTTCATCTGAAGGCTTAAGTAGGTATGTCATACCAGCATAAGCAAGTCCAATGAAGGTAATAATTCCCGAAGCCCACCCCATGAATGAGCTATGAAAGAATCCACCAATACTAGACCCTATATAAATAGAAATAGCCAAACAAATGATGCCTAATATACCTTGTAGAATGTTTGATTCTGCATAAAGCTCTTCTGAAAATTGTTTCGCTAGCTGACTCTGGGCGGTGCCAGAAGTAACCGTCTTTCCACCTCCAACAGCAGCGCCACCAAATCCAACAGCAACACCGGCAGAGCTTGATTCTGTATTGATTTCAGTAGTTCCTTGTTCAACGATGATACTTATCTTTTGAACGTGCTCACTTTGACACTTCGGACATGCAAAGCTTGTAGCCATAAAACACTCCCTTGTTGTGATTAGTTAGTTAAAAGCGTTAGTTATCATCCATTGGTTCACCTGGATGATGGTATGCACAAACAGCAAACTCAATGTCAGCAGCCAAGTTTTTTTGTTTCTTTGGCTTCTTTGAGGTATCGCGCCAGTAAAGTTCTCTGGCCGGTATTAGCGTTGCTTGTCCAGCCAGATTAGGTTCTGGATAGGTTGTAACCGACAAGTCACGAATAGTTGCACCAAGTTCGCAATTAAAATCTGAAACTATTTCAGCAGATTTCACCTTGGATGGATTTTGACTAAACCCATCGCCAATGATGAAGAGTTTTAGTTGTGGGTCTATTAGTGTGAAACGTAATACGCCGTATTCGCCAATTTTTCTTATTGAACCGGCTTTGATATAGGCAGACATACCTTTGATGTTCAAGTTTGGGTTGCCTACTGCTATACCCTCGTTATCTTGTGTCGATATTCGCTCTGCTTTGGCTTCCGCATCTTGCTGTATGTGGTGAGCTGCGTAGATGCTCACACCAGTAGAAATGAGCAACAGAGCAATGAAAGGTCCGGTTTTATATATGCGGGTGAGGTAGCTAGGCCAAAGGAAGTGGACTAGTCGTCTGCCAAAACCGGGGTTGTCAGTTTTCCCGAACTCAACCAACCGGTTCCGTATGGTCAGGTCGATGACTAGGACTGAAACCAACAGCACCATTAGCAGTGCAGCCAATCCAGCCAGTAGGTTGGTTGATATATAGCCTGTAAGGGCTGCTACCCCTGCCGAGAAGGCTAGTAGCGTGTTGTAGGGAAGGATGTACTTGACGACAACATGACCAAGATCATGGCCTACGTGGGCCGCATCCGGCTGCTCGCTTACTGGGTGGGTCATAAACCGGGTGCTCTTCGAGAGGACAACCAAATGGGTTGATATGTTCAACTCAAAACGCACTTCATGTCAATCGGTTGACACAAGACCATTCGGGTTGAATGAAGACCGGCATGAGTGTTGATGAAATAGCGTTAGCCAAGAGCCTTGGACAAGCAATAGCCAAGCGTCGAGCCATCTGTGGCCTGACGCAAGAGGACTTGGCAGAGCGTTTGGATATTGGTAATGAAGCCGTATCACGTATGGAGCGTGGTACGGTGCCACCCAGCATTGCTCGTCTGCATGAGTTGGCCGGAATCTTTCGTTGCTCAGTATGCGATTTACTGATTGAGTCTAGCGCCAGGAGTGAGGAACAATCGGCCTACTTGGCTAAACTACTTGAAAACGTATCGGATGAAGACCGTACCGTGATTCTTGATGTTGTCAGGCGCTTGTCTGAGCACATGCAAAAATAATCGGTTACAGGGGGCGTATAGCTCGAAATTACGGCGTTGTAGCGCGAGAGTGTATGCGGCAAGCCGCCCATACACTGATTTTTGATTTTGGCTAGTCTGCGTTAAAACATGATATTTTATGTTTTGTTAAAACAGTAGGTAAACTATCTGCGTTTGCAAAGCAACTCCACGTTAAAAAAGCGGCCCTTTAAAGCCGCTTTTTTTACTATAGTATCTTTAGTAACTATAGTACACAAAAATTGTTGCCGTCTTTGGCTACTGTCTCTAGGTTAAACAAATTCAGGGCGTTCCGCTTACTACGGTATATCGTTCCACTTACTACGGTAGTTCGTTCC
>JAUYQT010000181.1 GCA_030697085.1 Azonexus sp.
GAAAAACCTGATTGTTTTGTTGATGACCATTGAGCTTATGCTTCTTGCGGTCAACATGAATTTTGTGGCTTTTTCTCATTTCCTCCAGGATCTTTCCGGCCAGATTTTTGTTTTCTTCATCCTGACCGTTGCCGCAGCTGAAGCGGCTATCGGTTTGGCTATTCTGATTGTGCTGTTCCGTAATCTCAAGAGCATCCATGTGGATGACCTCGGCAGCTTGAAGGGTTAACCATGGAAATGCAAAAACTCTATCTGCTGGTCCCGCTGGCGCCGCTGTTTGGCGCAATCATCGCAGGCTTATTCTGTCGAATCATCCCTCGTTGGGTTGCACATACTGCGACAATTGCTGGGGTGGCAACAGCTTTTATAGCGTCCGTGATTATCTTTAGAGATGTTCAGGCGGGAAACACTTTTAATGGAACGGTTTATACTTGGTTAACCAGCGGTGACTACCGTTTTGAAGTTGGCTTCCTTATCGATACGTTGACGACCACTATGATGTTGGTTGTAACCTTTGTGTCGCTGATGGTTCATATTTATACCGTTGGTTATATGCATGAAGATCCCGGCTACAACCGATTCTTTAGTTATATATCGTTGTTTACTTTCTCTATGTTGATGCTGGTAATGAGCAACAACTTTATGCAGCTCTTCTTTGGCTGGGAAGCGGTCGGTCTTGTTTCTTATTTGCTGATTGGTTTTTGGTACACCCGACCAACAGCTATTTTCGCCAATATGAAAGCATTTCTGGTAAACCGCGTTGGGGATTTCGGATTTATTCTAGGCATTGGTTTGGTGTTGGCTCATTTCGGAACACTTGACTATGCGACCGTTTTCCAGAAAGCGCCTGAATTTGCCAATACAACGATTTCACTCTTCGCCGGTCGTGATTGGGCGACTGTATCGTTGATGACTGTCACTTGTATTTGTTTGTTTATTGGGGCAATGGGAAAGTCGGCACAAGTTCCATTGCACGTTTGGCTTCCTGATTCAATGGAAGGTCCAACTCCGATTTCAGCCCTGATTCATGCTGCTACGATGGTCACTGCCGGTATTTTCATGGTTGCGCGGATGTCCCCGTTATTTGAGTTGTCGACAACTGCACTCTCCTTTGTTTTGGTGATTGGTGCAATTACCGCACTATTTATGGGTTTTCTGGGAATTATTCAGAACGATATTAAGCGAGTCGTTGCTTATTCAACCCTCTCCCAGCTTGGGTATATGACTGTTGCACTTGGGGCGTCCGCTTATTCTGTTGCTATCTTCCATTTGATGACCCACGCGTTCTTCAAGGCCTTGCTTTTCCTCGCTGCAGGTTCAGTGATTATTGGTATGCATCATGAACAAGACATCCGGAAAATGGGTGGGCTGCGTAAATATATGCCTATTACCTGGATCACATCACTGGTTGGTTCCTTGGCTCTTATCGGAACCCCTTTCCTCTCTGGGTTCTATTCGAAAGACTCGATTATCGAAGTCGTGGCGTTGTCTCATATCCCCGGGTCTGGCTTCGCCTATTTCTCAGTAATGGCCGGTGTATTTGTCACTGCATTCTATTCTTTCCGAATGTACTTTCTCGTTTTTCACGGTGAAGAGAGATTTGGCAAGGCATCGCACGATGGTCACCATGCTCAAGATGAGCACTCACTAGATCATCATCATGGACTTGCACCTGGCCAGAAACCGCATGAAACACCCTGGGTGGTGACCTTGCCTTTGGTTCTGCTGGCTATACCGTCCCTGATAATCGGCTATATCGCGATTGAGCCAATGGTATTTGGTAATTATTTCAAGGGCGTAATATTTGTTGATAGCATCGCCCACCCAGCGATGGCGCATTTTTCTGAGCATTTCCATAGTGCTGCTGCTATGGGCCTGCATGCATTGACGTCTTTGCCTTTTATACTCGCCTTAGCCGGTGTGGTGCTTTCATGGTTCTTTTATATGAAACGGCCGGATATTCCCGCAGCAATTCAGCGTCGTTTTTCCGCGATCAATACACTGCTGGAGAATAAGTACTATTTTGACAAGTTCAATGAAGTGGTTTTTGCTGGTGGCTCACGCTTGCTTGGAAAGGTGCTCTGGCGTGCTGGCGATGTCGGCTTCATTGATGGCGTGATGATTAATGGCTCCGTTAAACTCGTTGGTTGGATCTCTGCCATAACTCGTTTGTTCCAGACAGGTTATGTCTATCACTACGCTTTCACTATGATCATAGGTGTTTTTGTGCTAATGACACTGTGGATCAATCGTGCTTAACGTGAATAGTTTGCAGAAAAGCAAGGAATAATATGTCGACTTACCCGCTGCTATCTCTCGCCATTTGGCTACCGATTTTTTCAGGTCTTGTGGTGCTCGCCACTGGTTCTGATCGGAACGCCCCTTTGGCCCGGATGCTCGCCCTTTCTGGTGCGATCGCCAGTTTTCTCGTTACCATTCCTTTATGGACTGGTTTTGATGTAGCCAATGGGGGGATGCAGTTCGTTGAATTGCGTACCTGGATACCGCGTTTCAATATCAACTATCATATTGGTGTCGATGGTATTTCCATGTTGTTTGTACTGCTTAACGCTTTTGTTACGATTATTGTTGTGACGGCGGGTTGGGAAGTAATTCAAGAAAAGGTGGCGCAATACAATGCCGCATTCTTGATCATGTCCGGTTTGATGAATGGCATTTTTACTTCTCTCGATGGGATGCTTTTTTACGTATTCTTTGAAGCCTCGTTGATTCCGCTTTATCTGATTATCGGCGTTTGGGGCGGTGCTAATCGTGTCTATGCAGCGTTCAAGTTTTTCCTATATACCTTGTTTGGTTCCTTGCTCTTCCTGCTTGCGCTAATATATTTGTTTGTTCAGTCTGGTGGTAGTTTTTCAATTCTTGAATGGCATAAGTTGCCGATTGCGCTTGGCTCACAGACGTGGTTGTTCTTCGCTTTTCTGGTTGCATTCGCCGTCAAAGTGCCTATGTGGCCAGTTCATACCTGGTTGCCAGATGCTCACGTCGAGGCACCAACCGGGGGTTCTATTGTTCTGGCCGCTATTGCACTTAAGCTTGGGGCTTACGGTTTTTTGAGATTCTCGCTGCCAATTCTGCCGGATGCTTCACGCGAGTTATCAGGATTGGTCATTGCTTTATCGCTGATTGCCGTGGTTTATATTGGTTTCGTAGCTTTGGTGCAAACAGACATGAAAAAGCTGGTTGCTTACTCTTCGATCGCACACATGGGGTTTGTGACATTAGGCTTCTTTATGTTCAGCCCCATGGGAATCGAAGGTGCGCTGGTCCAGATGGTCTCCCACGGTTTTGTTTCCGGCGCCATGTTCTTTTGTATTGGCGTTATGTACGATAGGGTTCATAGTCGGCAGATCGCGGATTATGGTGGTGTGGTTAATACAATGCCAAAGTTCGCCGCTCTATTTATGCTTTTCTCCATGGCTAATGCTGGATTGCCTGCTACTTCCGGCTTTGTCGGTGAGTTTATGGTGATTCTTGCTGCGGTAAAGTTCAATTTCTGGGTTGCCTTTGCTGCTGCCAGTTCAATGGTGATTGGTGCTGCCTACACGCTATGGATGTATAAGCGCGTGATATTTGGCGATGTGGCCAATCATCATGTCGCCGAGCTTTCTGATATTAACAAGCGCGAGTTCGCTATTCTTGGCGTCCTGGCCATCTGTACTCTTTGGATGGGGTTGTATCCACAACCTTTCACCGAAGTCATGCACGCTTCGGTCAACGACCTGCTGCGCCACGTTGCTATAAGCAAGATTCAATAAACGGTAGCCGATATGTTTGACAATTTCGTTGTCCCCGATCTCCTGCCCGCCGCACCAGAGCTATTTTTGGCTGCGATGGCGCTTGCTATACTTCTCGCTGATCTTTTCGTTAAGGATAACAGGCGCACGGTAACCTACGTTCTGAGCCAACTTGCTTTGCTAGGATGCGCAGCAATTCAGTTCTCGACTAGCACTGGTGAAATCGTCTACACCTTCAGCAACATGTTTGTTGATGATCTCATGGCTGACTTGCTTAAATTGTTCCTCTACCTGACGGTAGTCATCGTGCTGTTTTATTCACGTGGCTACATCATGGATCGTGAGGCAATGAATAAGGGTGAGTATTATGTACTGACGCT
>JAUYQT010000199.1 GCA_030697085.1 Azonexus sp.
CAGTGTGCCGGGCATCGCGCCAGAACCGAATCCTGCCATTGTCGCCGCAGAAACTGACATTCAGCCAGAGGTGCCGGTGCGCATCCCGCGTTGGCACGAAGTCGTCAGGGAGCAGGCTGGAGGGTAGTTCGATTCCCCGCAGCGCCCAAACAGGTGTCCCTGTTTTTGGCTCAAATAGCACTGTTTAGGCCATCTGTCCGGGAGTGGAGAGGATGAGGATCGAACTCACGACCTCCGCATTGCGAACGCGGCGCTCTCCCAGCTGAGCTACCCCCCCAACGTCCGTTCGAGTCTATATCAATCCATTTCGCATATCAAAGCCTTATCGAGTTCGCTATCCTGCTTTGGAACTTCATCGAAACAAGCCACTCTCAACAAGGCGAACGGTTACCCGGAGGGCTTTGAAATGGATCGTTGCGATATCGCGAACAAACGTTGCCAGCCATGCGAGGGCGGCGTTCCGCCACTTGATGCGGCGGCCAGTCAGGCTTTGCTGGACTCGTTGCCGGGCTGGATTTTGAAGTTTGGCAAGCTGGAAAAAACCTTCACCTTCAAGAACCATTACGCCACCATGGCCTTCGTCAATGCGATTGCCTGGGTTTCGCACCGTGAGGATCATCATCCGGAGCTGACGGTGGGCTACAAGAATTGCCGGGTCAGCTACTGGACGCACACCATCGACGGCTTGTCGGAAAACGATTTCATCTGCGCGGCGAAGCTGGAGCGTCTGATGGAAATCTGAGCGCTTTCAGCCTGGACCGGCACCGGCCACCGCCCGGCGCAGGCGGTCGGCGACGGCGGCCCAGGCGGGGTTGTCAGGCAAAGCCTCGACGGCGATCAGGCTGATGCCGGCGTGATCCATGTCGCGTAGTGCTGCATACAAATCATGGGCGTAGCCGACCGGGTCGGCCGGCAGCATGCGCCAGAGGTGCGGCATGCCTGCTTGCGGCGGCTGGTTATGACTGATGACGCCGCAGATGTCGCCCTTGTGGCGCTGGGCGTTGATGAAATCAAGCAGGCGTTCGCTGCTGACCAGACGCATCGGCGTTTGCGGCGCGTAATGGGCGGCCAGCGAGCCGGAAACGCGGGGCGCGCCATGGGCGGTTTCAACCAAAGGACAGCGACCGAGGACCGCCTCCAGATGCACCGGGGCGATGTGACCAGGGCGCAAAACAACCGGTTCTCCACGCGAGCAATCGACGATGGTTGATTCGATACCAACGGCACAGGGGCCGCCATCCAGAATCAGCGGTACGCGTTCGCCAAGCTCTTCCTGAACATGGGCGGCGCTAGTTGGGCTGATGCGGCCGAAGCGATTGGCGGAGGGTGCGGCGATACCGGCATGTTCACCGGCGGATACCGCGAAGCGACGTAACAATTCAAGCGCCACCGGGTGGCCGGGGACGCGCAGGCCAACGGTGTTTTGCCCACCGGTCACGGCATTGGGCACCCAGACCTGTTTTTTCAAGATCAGTGTCAGCGGGCCGGGCCAGAAAGCTTCCATCAGTTCCCAGGCGACATCGGGCACCTGCTCGGCCCAGTGGCCAACCGCGTCATGGCCGGCCACATGGACGATCAGTGGATGATCGGCCGGCCGGCCTTTGGCGGCGAAAATCTTGGCCACTGCCGCCGGATTGGCCGCATCCGCCCCCAGGCCGTAAACGGTTTCGGTGGGGAAGGCGACCAGTTCGCCGGCGCGCAGTAATTCAACCGCGCGGGCGTAATCCAGGGTCATGGCTGAAATTGGCCTCGGCGCCAGTTCAAGGCATGTCTGGCAAGGTCTTGGCCAGGACTTTCTCGGTCTGATTCTGGCGGAAACCGGCCAGCTTTTCGGCCGTTGCCGCGTCGCTCAGGGCCAAAATGGAAACGGCAAAAAGCGCTGCATTGGTTGCCCCGGCTTCGCCGACGGCAAAGGTGGCGACGGGAATTCCGCCGGGCATCTGCACCATCGAAAGCAAGGAGTCCAGACCCATCAAATGCTTGGAGGGCATCGGCACGCCAAGCACGGGGATTTGTGTCTTGGCGGCAAGCACGCCGGCCAGGTGGGCCGCGCCGCCGGCGGCGCCGATCAGCACCTTGATGCCGCGTTCACTGGCGCTGGCCGCGTAATCAAGTGCCTGATCCGGTGTGCGATGGGCCGAAAGGACCTTGGCTTCGTAGGGTATGCCGAGATTTTTCAGGGTGACGGCAGCGGCGCGCATGATCGGCCAGTCGCTGTCCGAACCCATAACGATACCGACGAGGGGAGATGTGCTCATGTTGTAAATCCTTCAAGTAGAGATAGAAAGCTGCATTATTCAGGCTGCGGTGGCTTTTCGTTCCGCCGCTTCAATGGTATTTGCCAACAGCATGGTGATCGTCATCGGGCCAACGCCGCCCGGCACCGGCGTAATCTGGCCGGCGACTTCAAGACAGCCGGCAAAATCGACATCGCCACAGAGTTTGCCATCGGGCAGGCGGTTGATGCCGACGTCGATGACGACGGCGCCCGGTTTGACCATGTCGGCGGTGACGAAACGCGGCTTGCCGACCGCGGCAACCAGAATGTCGGCGCGGCGAGTATGGCCGATCAGGTCTTTGGTCCGCGAATTGCAGACGGTTACCGTGGCGCCGGCATTGATCAGCAACAGGGCCATCGGCTTACCGACGATATTGGAGCGGCCGATGACGACGGCTTCCTTGCCGGACAGATCGACGTTGCCCTTTTCAAACATTTTCATCACACCGTAGGGCGTGCAGGGGATGAAGCGCGGATTACCCTGGGCCAGCGCACCAATATTTTCGGCATGGAAGCCGTCGACATCCTTATCGACGGCAATCGCTTCGAGCACGGCTTCTTCATTGAAATGTTTGGGCAGCGGCAATTGCACCAGAATACCGTGGATGGCCGGGTCGGCATTCAGCTCGGCGATCTTTTTCAGCACGATTTCCGGGTTGACCGCAGCATCGTAGGTGATCTTTTCGGAATGCATGCCGATGGCCAGACAACCATTGACCTTGTTGCGGACATAGACCTCGGAAGCCGGGTCGGCGCCGACCAGAATGACCACCAGACCAGGGCGCTGCCCCTTGGCCGTCAGTGCCGCAACGCGTGCCTTGAAACCCTGGCGCAGTTCTTCAGCCAGCGCCTTGCCATCGATAATTTGTGCCGTCATCGTCGCTTCCCTCAAAAATAAAAAGGGGAAAGGCGGCTGCCTTTCCCTTTGAATTGGCGCGCAGTTTACCAGATTACGCGACGGCAGATTCTGCTTCGCCAACCGCAGCGCGACCTGCGGCAAACGCCAGACGATTCAACTCAACCAACTTTTCGCCGTTGCGCTGGAAACGCTTGAGCACACAATCGAGCAACGACTCGGCAGGAAAAGACAGGTATTGCCCCCCCTCCCTGAAGGAAGGGGATTCCTACGGCGCTACGCAATAATTTGCGTAGTCGCTTCGGCGGGTTCCTGCTTCATCTATTTGCTACAGCGCAAGTCATTCTTCTTTTGCTTTTTGTCTCACTTTGCCAGCCAAAATAGTCGACTTAAGGGAAAGCGCTATATTGCACGATGTGAATTTTGATTTTACAATGCGAAACACCAAGTAAGGGAAATCTCGGGGCGCAAGAGTTACCCATTTCGCCTCGTTCAGCGTTAAAGTTGTTTTGCTATGTAGGCAAAACAGAATGAAACCAACTTAGGAGACAAAACATGGCCAACCCGCCGAACGCGCTGCCGGACCCAGCCGATCTGGACCCCCAGGAAACCAGAGAATGGATCGACGCCCTTGATGGCGTCATCAATCAGGAAGGCCCAACCCGCGCCCATTACCTGATCGAAAAAGTCATTGGACAGGCCCGCCAGCAAGGGATCGATATCCCTTATTCAGCCAATACCGAATA
>JAUYQT010000210.1 GCA_030697085.1 Azonexus sp.
AAGGCCATATCAAGTGTCGGCGCAAAACCAAACAGCATGCTACCGACCCCGCCAACCAAGCCGCCGAGGGCGAGAATCCGTCGCGGGCCGAGCGTATCGACCAGAATCCCGGTCGGCACTTGCATCACGGTATAAACGTAAAAATAGGTAGCCGCGAGTATCCCCAACGAAGCGGAGGAAGCCTCGAAAGTCGAGGCTAAATCCTGGGCAATTCCGGCCGGCGCAAAGCGTTGAAAAAATGACAGTACGTAAGAAATCGCGACGATACCGAGGATCAGCCAACGCCGACGTTTCTGTTCCTGGCTCAATGCTTTCATGGCGCGCTCTCTGAAGATTTTTAGATTTTTATTACGGATTAAAGCCGTTCGGCCAAGGGAGAACGCAAGGTTTTCCCTGGCCCGGGCGGGGTGCCAAGCAAGCTTTTCCGAACAATCACGAATAAATTGGCCTGGTCTGCCGTTGGCGCCCCTTCTTGGGACGCGCCATTCGGCAAAACGGCCTATTTATAAGCCAATACCCATTTGGCCAACGCTAACGCTTCCGCTTCGGTCACGTTATTTGGCGGCATCGGCACGTTACCCCATTCACCTTTGCTACCGACCTTGATCTTGGCTGCCAGCGCCGCATCGCCGAGTTTCTCGGCATTTCGCTTGGCAGCGATTTCTTTGTAGCTGGGGCCGACGATTTTTTTATCGGGAGCGTGGCAAGTCAGGCAGTTTTTTGTTTTGGCCAGCTCATCCGAAGCGATTGCACCGCCAGCCAGCAGGCCAAATACGGTAAAGATAACGAGGGCTTTTTTCATTAATTTCTCCATAAAAAATGGCCATGACAGCCGATGAGGGATAGTCAAACAATACATATTTCGAGGAAACCTCCGCCTAAACGGCAAGATTTTCTGTGCAACGGAAAGCGACAGCAGCGCTGCGGTCAACGGCTAAAAAGCACAAAAATTTCTGACCGGTATTTTCCCTTACCAGTCGGCCCCGGCAAAAGGCATCATCGGGTGACCGCGCAGCACTTTTTCCATGAAGACCATACCGGCACCGGCTTTATCCAGGCCACCTTCGTGAAAAATACCGGCAAAAACTGCATCAGCGCAAGTGGCCTCGACGAGCACGATGAGGACATCTTTTTCATCGAAATAAAGCTGGCCGGTGCGTACCCGGCGACTCCCCATGCCCCGCGCATGATGATGCGAGATCGACAGCACGCCGGGGAATTCAGCAAATTTCTCCACCAGGCGCCGGCCTTCGCCAGTCCGCACGATGGCGGTGAGCAACTTCTTCTCGATACCGCGGCCAATATGCGCCAGAACACTCATTTGCTGGCGTCGAAATGAAGACCAAAGCGAGCCGCAATTTCATTGGGCACGTAGGTCGCC
>JAUYQT010000427.1 GCA_030697085.1 Azonexus sp.
AGGATTGCGACGTGGTGATCATGTTGCGTCTGCAGAACGAGCGGATGACCGGCGCCTTGCTGCCTTCAGCCGGTGAATATTTCCGCCATTACGGCCTGACGCCGCAAAAGCTGGCGCTCGCCAAGCCGGACGCCATCGTCATGCATCCGGGGCCGATGAACCGCGGCGTTGAAATTCATTCGGCCGTCGCCGACGGGCCGCAGGCCGTTATCCTGTCTCAGGTGACCTTCGGTATTGCGGTACGCATGGCCGTCATGAGCATTGTTGCGGGGAATTAAGATGAACATCGTGATTGAAAACGGCCGCGTAATTGACCCGAAAAACGGCGTTGACCGCAGCACTTCCCTGTTTGTCGTCGATGGCAAAATTGCCGGGCTGGACGATGCGCCAGCGGGCTTTGTCGCCGAAAAAACGATCGACGCCAGCGGCTGTGTCGTCTGCCCGGGGTTGATCGACCTCGGCGCCCGACTGAACAGCATTGAAGCCGAACTGGCCGCAGCAGTCGCCGGCGGAGTCACCAGCCTGGTCGTTCCGCCCGATGCCGATCCACCGCTTGATGAGCCGGAACTGGCCGACCGCCTAGTGCATCGCGCCAAGGAAATTCGTAAAGCTCGCGTCCTGCCGCTTGGGGCATTGACGCTTGGCTTGAAGGGCGAACGTCTGGCCGAACTGGTCGGCCTGAAAAAAGCCGGTTGCGTCGCCTTCTCGCAAGCCAGCGCGCCGATGATCGACACCGAAGCTTTGCTGCGGGCAATGGAATACGCCACCACCTTCGGCTTCGCCATCTGGTTGCAAGCGCAGGATTACTGGCTGTCGCGCAACGGCATCGCCCATGAAGGCGAAGTGGCCAGCCGACTTGGCCTGGCCGGTATCCCGGTGGCGGCTGAAACGATCGCCATCGCCACCATTATTCAGCTGGTGCGCGATACCGGTTGCCGGTTGCATTTGACCCGTCTTTCGTCCGCGGCTGGCGTGGCGTTGGTCAAGGCAGCGCGTGAGGAAGGCTTGCCGGTAACCTGCGATGTCGGCATCCATCATCTGCTGCTGACGGAAAACGACATTGGCTTCTTCAACCCGCACGCCCGCTTTTGTCCGCCGCTGCGCGCCCAGAGTGATCGTCTGGCGTTGTCGATGGCAGCCGCTTCCGGCCTCGCCGCAATCTGTTCCGACCATACGCCGGTTGGTGCCGAAGACAAATTGCTGCCCTTCGGCGAAGCCAAACCTGGCGCCACCGGCCTTGAAGTCTTGCTGCCACTGACGCTGAAATGGGCTGAAAGCCTGAAGCTTTCGATGTCCGAAGCGCTGGCCCGTATCACCTCGGCGCCGGCCGAAGTCCTTGGTTTGTCCAGCGGCCAAATCGCTGTCGGCGCGGCTGCCGATATCTGTATTTTCGATCCGGAGGCTAATTGGCAACTGACGCCGGAAGCCTTGAAAAGCCGCGGCAAAAACTCGCCCTGGACAGGTTACGTGATGACCGGAAAGGTCCGGACGACGCTGGTTGACGGACGCCTTGTCTATCAGGCCTGAGTCTGCTTCGGCTTGATGACGCAAAACGGCGGGTCACGGCCCGCCGTTTTGCGTGGACCGGCGCCC
>JAUYQT010000494.1 GCA_030697085.1 Azonexus sp.
ATCCGCCGATCAGCAGGTGGATCCTATATGCCGATCACAGACTGGCTCCATTACGCCGATCATGACCTGGATCCTATATGCCGATCACCAAGTGGATCCTTTGGGCCGATCACTGACAACAAGTTCTACAACGCAGTGCGCGACGGAGGCTCGCTCGAATACATCGAAAGCATGCGCGACGAAATGGTCTACTCGATCCAGCAGGGGCTCAGTGAAATCGGCAAAATACAAACGCTCGCCGTCCTCGTCACCTTCGTTGCCGGTCCCTCCCTACTGCAATGGCTAGGCATCTCACAGCTCTATCTGCCGCTGCTCTACGTTCAGGTCATCGGTGCCGGCTTGCAGGTTGGACTGATGGCGATTCTCAACGTCTTTTTCTATCTCGATGAGCGTCGCATCGTGCTCCTCCTTTGCTTCGAATTCGTTGCACTTAACGTCATCCTTACTGCCCTAACGCTCTGGTTTGGCGCTGCCCTGTACGGTTACGGCTTTGCCGTTTCCGTACTCATCACACTGGCCACCGCTCTGGTCCTGCTCTCACGCCAACTAAATCGCCTCGAGTACGAGACATTCATGCTGCAATAAGCACCACAGCTTGCTACCCTGTGGGGAGATGCCCTCCCCACCATTTCCCGGAAAGCCTACTGACGTGACCGCACCCCGACTCCACGTCGCCACCTTCAACATCCACAAGGGTTTCTCGCAATTCAACCGGCGGATGATGGTGCACGAACTGCGTGATAGTTTGCGCCATCTCAACCCGGACATTCTGTTTTTACAGGAAGTTCAGGGCTTGCACCTGGGGCATGCTGAAAGCCATAAAAACTGGCCAGCTGGCTCACAACACGATTTTCTTGCCGAAGATGTCTGGGCTGCCTCGGCCTACGGTGGCAATATGGTCTATGACCATGGTCACCACGGCAATGCCATTTTGTCGCGCTTTCCCATCCTGCACTCGCACAATCAGGATGTCACCCATCTGCGCTTCGAGAAGCGCGGCTTGCTGCATTGCCGCATCGAGTTACCGGAAGGCCCGCCAGCGCATTGCGTCTGCGTTCATCTCTCGCTGTTTGGCTACTCACGCCGCAAGCAAATGACAGCGCTGGCCGATTACATCGAGCAGATGGCCGAGCCGAAGGCGCCGCTCATCATTGCCGGCGATTTCAACGACTGGAACAATCGCGCCGGCCATCAACTCGCGCAGCGCCTTGGCCTGAGCGAAGTATTCAGCAGCCAGGATGGATTTCCGGTACGTAGTTTTCCCGCCGCCCGACCGATGTTCCGGCTCGACCGCATCTACGTCCGCGGCTTTGCCGTGCACCGGACCGAGGTTCATTGCGGCCCGCCCTGGTCAGCTATTTCCGACCATGCCGCGCTGTCCACCTATCTGACAAGGTATGGCGGCTGAATTTCTGCCGGGCAACCGGCTGACTTTACTTAATTCCGGCGGCGAGTATTTCCCCGCCCTGCTGGCAGCCATCGAGTCAGCCCGCCTGGAGATTTATCTCGAAAGCTACATTTACGCGAATGACGAAATTGGTCATGCCGTCACCAGCGCGCTCTGCCGTGCCGCCCAACGTGGCGTTCAGGTAAATGTTACGGTCGACGGCTTTGGTGGGCAAAATTTCAGCACCGAATTTTTACCAAAGCTCAGCGAAGCGGGCGTTCGTGCCATGGTTTACCGACCGGAAATTGGCCGTTTTCGCATCCGTCGCCATCGCCTGCGCCGACTGCATCGCAAACTGGTGGTAATCGACGCCCGCATTGCTTTCGTCGGCGGCATCAATATTGTCGACGATAACAATGCGCCGCCAGACATGTGCCCCCGCTACGACTACGCAGCCCGCCTCGAAGGCCCCACGGTGCAACAAGTGCATCACGCCGCCCGGCA
>JAUYQT010000496.1 GCA_030697085.1 Azonexus sp.
CATCACCCATCACTGCGAAATCCTCGAAACCGGCAACGATTCTTACCGCTTTAAACAGCGGAAAAAAACGGTCAAATCAGCCTGACAAACTGGAAAGATTTGGACGCTGACAACTGGAAAGTATTGGACGCTGATTGACAGCTGAGTCGGTGACATGACGAAATCCGCTTTCCGTAAAGGTTTGGGGCCTTTTTCTGTTAGGCAAAACTGCCTACGAATTCGGCGGCAAATCGCGATATTTCAAAAGCCTTGCAGGGCAACGACCGACCATACTTACAGTGTTTATTAGGCATGCAACTGATGAATCGGCTGAACAGCCAGCCGCATTCCCATGGCCTTGAGAATCGCTGAAAGCGTTTTCAGTTCAGGATTTCCTTGCTCGGACAGTGTGCGGTAGAGCGTATGTGCATTCACCTCTGCCTGACGCGCTATCTCCTGAACGCCGCCAAACGCCTTGCTGAGACTGCGGAGCGCCAGCATCAGATCGGTTTCGTCACCATCGACCAGTACGGAATTTAGATACTCAGCCGCAAGCTCAGGGTCGCGGCGGAACATTTCAACCGTTGCTTCTTCATGAGTCCGTTGTGCTTTAGCCATTTTGCCTCTCCCAATCTTTCAAATATCGAACTGCCCGGTCAATATCCCTGCTCTGCGACTTCTTGTCACCACCACTGGTAAGCAATATCACCTGATTACCAACCTGCGCGTAATAGACGCGGTATCCGGCCCCGACATCAATTCGTAACTCACCGATGCCGTCTCGCAAGGACTTGCAAGGACTTGCAATCCCCAAACAATCCCGCTTCAACGCGTGCGACACGCTTGATGACGGCAATCTTTGCTATGCGGTCACGCAGACCATCAAGCCAATCCTGGTAGAGATCATTCTCGTTTTCGTCGAGGTAATGAATAATTTCGTACATGGTTATATTTTAGCTTATAAGCGAATATTTGCAAGACGGACTGTCTGCGTAACGTCTATCGAAAATTGGCTTTAAGCCACCGAATTAAGTGGAACAATTTTGCGGTTTCCAGCCAATAAACTGTCACAAACATCCGCCCAATGTTGGAGCATCGCCTGACGCTCAGGCAAATATTCAGCTTGGTTGTATGAAGCTCTGACCTTGTTTCGATCCGCGTGCGCTAGCTGCCGCTCAATCAGGTCGGAGCGGTAGCCCATTTCATTCAGCATCGTGGATGCTGTAGCCCGA
>JAUYQT010000586.1 GCA_030697085.1 Azonexus sp.
GAGCAGGATGCGATTGCCGATTCCATCATTGACGAAATTCTGCGCGAGGAGGATGGCCAGTGATATGGATCGACCTGGAGCACAAGCGGCCCACCGATACCGACATCCCGCACTGGGTACCGTGGACGCAAGCGCAGTGGGATGCATGGCTGGCGAAATCTGCCCAACTGGTAGCCGATTTGGCTGCCTTGGATGCGGCGGGCAAGCGTGATGAACGCAACGCATTGGTTGACGCCAACAGCACTCACTGGGGAGCCTTGAAGGAATGGATGTTGGCCTTGTCGGCAGGAAAGTGCTGGTTTTCAGAGGTGCGCGAGCTGTACTCGCACTATGACGTGGAACACTTCCGCCCCAAAAAAGAGGCTAAGGCGCTGGATACCAGTCTGCGCGATGGTTACTGGTGGCTGGCTTTCGATTACATGAATTTCCGCGTGTGCGGCAATGTCGGCAACCGCAAGAAAGGCGGTTGGTTTCCGCTCAAGGATGGCTCACTGTGCTCCTCGCATGCCCAGCAATGCGAAGAATCCGAAACGCGCTACCTGCTTGACCCGATTGATGACGACGATGTGGCACTGATTGCCTTCGACGAGGAAGGCAAGGTCATTCCCATGCCGGGTTCTTCGGCGTGGGAGCGGGAACGCGTCACCGAGACGGTAAAACGGCTCAAACTCAATGAGCATGCCCCGTTGGCAGAAGCACGCCGCAAGGTGTGGCAGCAAGTGGACAGGTTGATCGACGACTTCACAAAGGCCAAAGCCCGTTGCAGCGCCGGCAATAGCCCGGCGGCCAAGGCGAAGCTGACCGAAGTTCGGGCCCGCGTACGCGAGATGACCAGCCCAGCTGCGGAACTGTCGGCTGTAGCCCGTTGGTGCTTGCTATTGCGCAACGACCCTCAACTTTCCAAATTGGTAGGGTGAAGCACGGAAGAGAATACTGATGCTGTGGCGGCACTGGGTAGCGAGAATAGGGCGATTGAACAAGACCAGCACCGAGGTTGATGCGGATGACCCGTATGCCGCCTTCCAGATTCCGGATGATTTGATGTGGTAGTTTGGATGGTTGTTGGATCGCCCCGACTTTCGGGGCTTATATTTTTTTCAGGAATGTCATGATCAATAAATTTACCAGGATGCTTCTTGCCGCTTCGTCGGCGCTTTGGGTCACCGCTGCGCTCGCTGAAAATCCGGGGCACCAGCATCATCACGATTTCCCGAAAGATGTTGATGCATTCCATGCGGTACTGGCGCCGATCTGGCATGCACGCCCCGGCAAGGAACGTTCGCGCAATGCTTGCGCCAAGGGTGCCGACATGAAGAAATTAGCCACGGCTATCCAGTCATCAAACCCAACACCGCTAGTCGCCGCGATTAGCGCTTTGGAAGGCAAATGCAAAGGCAAGCTGGCCGATGTGGATGCGGCCTTTTTTGACGTCCATGAG
>JAUYQT010000617.1 GCA_030697085.1 Azonexus sp.
AGCGCTGATGCTCGGTCTGCTGACGATGGTTGATGCCGCTTTCGAGTATAAAGAAACGTTTTATCTGCTCGATAGCCTGAATGAACAAAAGCTCTTCAACTGCGCGCGCAATATGGAGGTGGCGGTCTGGAAGCTGGGTAATGACCGGACTGCCGCCAGCGAGTTGTATCTGCTCTCCAACGAGCTTGACCCGGCCAACCGTAACCTTTCCTTTGAACGCGAATTCGGGCGCCAGATGGGGCTGCTCGATTTTATGGCCAAGGTCGTTGCCGACCGCAATGGCCGCACGCTTTCCCGGCTGACCCACGGCGTGGTCAGCACGATCTTTTTACCGGTGAGTTTTTTGAAATGAAGAATATTGTCATCCTGATTTCTGGTCGCGGCAGCAACATGGAAGCGCTGATTGCCGCCCGCGACGCTGGCCAGTTGCCCGTCAATATTGCTGCCGTGATCAGCAATCGGCCGCAGGCGCAAGGGCTCGAAACGGCCGCCCGAGCGGGTATTCCGACGCAATACATCGACCATAAAAGCTTTGCCGGGCGTGAGGAATTTGATGCGGCGTTGGCCGACTGCATTGACACCTTTGCACCTGATCTGGTGGTGCTCGCCGGCTTCATGCGGATATTGACGGATGCTTTCGTCAATCATTACGCCGGCCGTTTGATGAATATTCACCCCTCGCTGCTGCCGTCTTTCCCCGGTCTGCACACCCACCAGCGCGCGCTGGAGGAGGGCGTGCGGATTCATGGTTGTACGGTGCATTTCGTTACGCCAACGCTGGATCATGGCCCGGTAATTATCCAGGCAGCTGTGCCGGTCCTTGATGGCGACGATGAAAGCAGTTTGGCGGCGCGCATTTTGCGCCAGGAACACCAGATCTACCCGCAAGCCGTGCGCTGGTTTGCCGAGGGCCGGTTGCAACTGGTCGATGGGCGAGTCCGGCTGGCCGCTGAACTGTCTGACGGTGCGGCGCTGGTTTCGCCGCAACTCGCCTGATTCGCCATGCCGATCGCGCTCATCGCAGCGCTCGCCGGTTCACTGGCGATTCATCTGGCCGGGTTGTTCGGCGTCGAGGTCGAACTCTTTGGCGAGGCAGCAGAAACCGAACCCTTGCAGGCGGAAATTCGCCTGCCGCCGCCCGCGGCACCGCCGCTGGAAACGCCGGCACCGATTAAGCCGGCACCCGATAAGCCGGCCAAGCCAAAGGGAGTGCCGGGCAAGGTCAAGGCGGCCCCACTTTCGCGACCAACGCAGCCATTGCCGCTGCCGGAAATTGTTCCTGAAAATGTCGCAGAAATCACCCCGGAATTGCCGTCGACCGCAACCATCATCCCGCCGCCGGCCCAAGCAATTCTCCCGGCGAATGGCGTGATTCGCTTCGCCATCATCAAGGAGTCGCTCGGCTTTCAGGTGGGGCGGGCTGAACATCATTGGGAATTCTTTGCCGACGGGCGCTACCAACTGACCGGTATTACCGAAACCAGCGGCCTGGCCGCGTTCTTCAAGCCCGTGCGCTTAACCGTCGAAAGCCGTGGCCGACTGGTGGCCGGCGGTCTGCAGCCGGAAAGTTTGCGTACTTTAAAGAACGGCCAGGAAACCAATGAAAATGCCGACTTTTCCTGGTCGACCGCAGAAGTCACGCTTTCGCGCGATGGCAGTGTTCGGTCGATCGTGCGCGGGACGCAGGACATCCTGTCGCTCAATTACCAGCTCGCCTACCTCGGCCAGTTGGATGAAGGCGCCTCAGTCGGCGTCGTCACCGGCAAGAAGTACGAGCGCTACCAACTCGATTCG
>JAUYQT010000774.1 GCA_030697085.1 Azonexus sp.
TCAGCCACCGCCGAAGCGCTGATCAAAGAATCACACGCCAAACGCCCCGGTGGAGCGATCCACGGGTGGATAACCGGCCGGCACGCGCTATTGATCGATGCGCTACCGGAATCGCTAAATCACTGGCTGGCCCAAGCTCCATTTTGGAAAAAATAGCAGTGCGCCCCAAGCCTGCGTCTCAAGGGCAGCGCAGATTCAATTGCCATCGTTCCCACTGAGCCTGTCGAAGCCATTGAAAATAGACAAATGCCCCATCGCCACGCTCAGGCCGAACAGCGTGAATCAGCGCTCCCCTAGCTCAACTGCTGTTAGCCATTCGTCAAAAAATGATCCACAAATCCGAAACCAGCTTCCTTGGCCTTGCGCCATTTCTCCGCCTGAGCATCGGCGGTGGCGATCTGCGACAAGTCGCCCAATCCCTGCTTGAAAAAGCCAATCAAGATCAGGACAACGCCACTTTGTGGATGAATCTATCCACCGCCTTATTCGCCATCGGCCAGCGAGAAATTGGCCTCTCCGTGCAAGCCGAAGCCCTGCTCACGCAGCGCAGCTACCAAATTGCATCTCCCCGGCAACCCGCAGAATTCCGTCTATTGATCCTGATGGCCGCCGGCGACATTGCCGAAAATACCCCGCTCGATTGCCTGCTTGAAGACAGCAATATCGACCTGAATTTCTATTACGCCACGGTCGACGCCCCTTTACCTGCCAAATTACCGGCCCACGATGCTCTACTAGTCGCCATTGCCGACGGCGAAGCCAACCGACCCATTCTGAAAGTCCTGGAACCCTTGCTCCAGCGTTGGGAAAAGCCGGTCATCAACCCGCCACAGCATATTCCGAATACCGAAAGAGACGCCGCCAGCCGCCTGCTGCAACAAGCGCCGGGAATTCTCATGCCACCAACACGGCAAATCAGCCGTGCCGCCCTGCAAGCCATCGCTGGTGGTGAAGCGCACCTGAACGACCTCTTCGAGCATGGCCAATTCCCAATCATCCTGCGACCGGTCGGCTCACAAGCCGGGCGAGATCTGGCCAAAATTGGCGACATCGAGGAAATAGCCAGTTACCTCGCCGCCGTCGCAGACCCGGCCTTCTACCTCGCCCCCTTCATCGATTACCGCAACGTCGACGGCTTATT
>JAUYQT010000777.1 GCA_030697085.1 Azonexus sp.
TGCCGTCGACCGTAGCGGCGCGGACTTCGATCAGCAGCGCGGCGGCATCCTCGCCCAGTTGGCGGATGATTGGCGGCAGGCCGGGCTTGTTTTCCACTGAATGCATGGCCGGGCGGTCGAGCAGTTCGACCGCCGAAACCGGTTGTGGCTTGAGGCGAATGACTGCCTCGCAGGCGCTGCGGATGTCCGGGAAGAAAACCAGGGCGCTGGCCTTGAACGGATCTTCGACCACCGTTTGATAGGTGATGCGCGAGATGAAACCGAGCGTACCTTCGGAGCCGATCATCAGGTGGGAAAGAATATCGATCGGGTCTTCGTAATCGACCAGCGCGTTGAGGCTGTAGCCGGTGGTGTTCTTGATCTTGAATTTGTGGCGGATGCGCTCGGCCAGCTTGGCGTTGTTGCGCGTATCGCGGCCCAGGCGTTCCAGTTCGCCGAGCAGGACGGCGTGGCTTTTCGAGAAGGCATCGACGCTCATCGGATCTTCGCTATCGAGCACCGTACCGTCGGCGAGCATGACGCGCATGCCGGCCAGTGTGCGATAGCTGTTCTGCGCCGTACCGCAGCACATACCGGAAGCGTTGTTGGCCGCGATGCCGCCGATTTTGCAGGCGTTGATCGAAGCCGGATCGGGGCCGATTTTCTTGCCGAAGGGGGCGAGGCGGCGATTGACTTCGCCACCGATGATGCCGGGGCCGACCTTCACTTTGCTCGCGTCGGCATTCAGTTCGTAAGTGGCGAAGCCTTCGCCAATCAGGGCGAGTACGCCATCGGTGATCGCCTGGCCGGAAAGGCTGGTGCCAGCAGCGCGGAAGGTGACTGGACGGTTGTTTTGCCGGGCTGCGGTCAACACCGATTTCAGCTCGTTTTCCGATTCGACGATGGCGATGACTTCGGGTGTCAGGCGGTAGAAGCTGGCGTCGGAGCCATAGGCGAGCAGGCGCAGTTCATCGGTGATGACCTGGGATTTCGGGAGGTGTTGCTGGAGAGTCTGGATTAGCGGGCTCATTTGATTGTCTCGGATGATTTTTGTTGTTATTGGTTGGTTGTTGCGATGGGATGTTGGGCGTGTGATTGGCTTGGCTCCCTCCCCTTTATGTCCCGCAGGGACGGTACCCCTTGGGGCAAGGGGAGGGTTGGGGTGGGGATGGGGTTTTGTTCGCTTCGTTTAGCCGTGTTTTCCGCGCTTGAGGCGCGGGCGTACTTTCTTTTGCTTCGCCAAAAGA
>JAUYQT010000010.1 GCA_030697085.1 Azonexus sp.
AGGATGACAGTGATCAGTCCGATGGCGCCCAAATAAATAAACAATGGGTGGCGTGATGCCGTCCGCCGCAACATATCAGCGGCCGAGAACTGCACCTCGGCGGCCCGTTCGATTTCCGGCAAGCCCTGGTCGATCAGGAAAAACCCGACGTGACCCGAGCGCTCGGTCTTTCCGGCGTTCGCCAGTTCAACCGCCTGGCGGGCGACTTCGACCTCAGACATGCGGCCTTTTTTGGCCAAGCTTTCCGTCGCATGGCGGTAGTGATCGCGCGTCGCAAAATCCATCCGGCCATAGACGCCGGCCGGGTCTTCGCGCAAGGTCTGCTCAACCACACTCATCGTCTCGACAAACTCGCGCCAATCAATGGCGCCCAGCACCCGCAAGCTGCCGATGCTGTTGCTGATCGAAACCTGATCAGCCGCCTGCTGCTGGTTCTCCGACTGAACCAGCTGGTCGATGGTCAAGCCCGATTCGACCAGGCGCTGCTCGATCCAGGTCAACGGCAGGGCCAGTGCCGGGCCACGGCCTTTCAGGCGACGAGCCAGTTCGGCGACGAAAGCACCGACCATCGGCGGATTCGAGTGCGCCATCTCGGCAATCACCAGAATCAGACTCTTCGGGTCATTTTCGGCCGTCTCCGTCATCTTGTCGGCCCAGGTGCCGGCCATGCTGCGCTCGACCCAACCGGCGGCAATCTGCACCGCAACACGGCGCAGGTTTTCGATCACGGCCAGCCGCAACATGATCGGGATGGCCCACAACTCGCCAATTTTCAGCGGGATGACCGTCTGGTAAGCCGCGACGAAGCGGCTCAGCGTCTCGGCATCAACCCGGCCATCGCCATGCGCCACCGCCTCCAGGGCAATGTCGTAGACGCGCGGCCGCCCGACCGATGGCCCATGCGACAGGCGGGGAAGCTCCAGGCTATAGCCCTTGGGCAGATGCCGCTTGGCAGTACGAATCTGTTCTTCAATCAGGTAAAAATTGTCGAGCAACCACTCCCCGGCCGGGGAGATGACACGATTCTCGGTCACGGCGGCCGTCAGCAACTTGCAAACTTCGACCAGACAGGCTTCATTGGCGGCCAGTCTGGCCAGTAACTGATCTTTGTTTCGCCCATGGGCGAATTGGTGCACTACCGCCAACGCCTTGCCGTGCTGCTCCATTTGGTCAGCGCTAAATAACTCAGCGCGCAATGGCGGCTCTTCCTTGGCCGACAGTTGCGGCCATTCCTTGGCGCGAAACTGCGTCTTTAACTGTTCAAAATATCCGGAGAGCTTCAGGCCGACGTTCAATTGAGGAGTCCTTTTCCCGAAAATAAAATTAGAAGCTCGCGTGCAACAGAACGCTTCGGGATGCCCAACCTATCAAGCTATAAAAACAAAGCCCGTTTGCCCGTGCCCAAGCAATAGCCCGACACCGGCAAACGGAGGAACGATGAATTACTTGACGCGCATGTCGTTCTTGACTGACTTCACACCGCTGACCTTGCGGGCGATTTCAACAGCCTTGTTGACCATTGCCGTCGAGCTGACAAAGCCGCTGAGTTGAACCACGCCCTTGAAGGTCTCGACATTGATCTCGGCAACTTTGAGCGTTGGCTCACCAAGAATGGCCGCTTTGACCTTGGTGGTAATAACGCTGTCGTCGACATACTCGCCGGTGCCTTCCTGCTT
>JAUYQT010000098.1 GCA_030697085.1 Azonexus sp.
TCGAAAAAATCGAGAGTATCCTGCCGCAAACGCAATGTGGCCAATGCGGCTTCCCGGGTTGCAAACCCTATGCTGAAGCGATCGCCAAGGGTGAAGTCGATATCAATCTGTGCCCGCCCGGTGGCATGGAAGGCGTACAAAAACTCGCTGACTTGCTCGGCCGTGAAGTCAAGGATCTGGAAGCGGAAGAGAAGCCGAAGCAGATCGCCATCATCGACGAAAACACCTGCATCGGCTGCACGCTCTGCATTCAAGCTTGCCCGGTCGACGCCATCGTCGGGGCCGCGAAGCAAATGCACACGATCATCGCACCACTGTGTACCGGCTGCGAACTTTGCCTGCCCCCTTGTCCCGTCGAGTGCATTCGCATGGAAGCGATTCAGGAAAATTTTGATAACTGGAAGTGGAAATACCCGGTTATTGAGATCAAGGCAGCGTCGCTGCAAAAGGCTGCCTGATGTTGATGAAACTTTTCAAGTTCAAGGGTGGCATCAAGCCGCCAACCCACAAGACAGAATCGAACACGCTGCCGATTGCTCAGGCACCGCTGCCCTCAAAGCTGATTGTGCCCTTGCACCAGAACATCGGTGGCAAGCCAAATCCGGTGGTTCAGGCCGGCGATAAAGTATTGAAGGGCCAGTTGATCGGCGAAGCTGACGGCTGGATTTCCGCCGCCGTGCATGCGCCGACTTCCGGCACCGTGCTCGAAGTGGCGATGCACGTTCGCCCTCATCCTTCCGGCCTCGACTCGCTCTGCGTCGTTATCGAACCGGACGGCAAGGACGAATGGATTGCCCACGCAGCGCTCGATTACCCGGCCATGCAGCCGGCTGACATCTGCACTCATCTGCAACAATCGGGCATCGTCGGCCTCGGCGGCGCCGGCTTCCCCACGCACGGCAAACTGACCGCTTCGCCGACCGTGCCGATGAATGAGCTGATCATCAACGCTGCCGAATGCGAACCTTTCATCACCTGCGACGATCTTTTGATGCGCGAGCGGGCCGATGAAGTCGTCCGTGGCATCGGTATTTTCCGCGACATGCTGCGACCGAAGATCGTCATCATCGGTGTCGAGGACAACAAGCCAGAAGCGATTGCCGCGCTGCGGGCTGCGGTCGACGCGCAAAATGAGCCATTTTCCATCGTCGCCGTGCCCTCGCTTTACCCGGCTGGCGGCGCCAAGCAACTGATTCGCGTGTTGACCGGCAAAGAAGTGCCGGGTGCCATGCGGGCGACCACGGATATGGGCGTGCAGGTTTTCAACGTCGGCACCGCCTATGCTGCCTGGCGCGCCATTGGTCACGGCGAACCGCTCGTATCGCGCATTGTGACCGTCACCGGCAATGTCGAACAAGCGCGTAATTTTGAAGTATTGATCGGCACCCCGCTCGATGAGCTACTCAGGCTGGCGCAGCCCAAGCCGGATACTGACGGCATTATCATGGGTGGCCCGATGATGGGTTTTCTTGTACCCCATCCGCAAGTGCCGGTGATCAAGGCGACCAATTGCCTGATTGCCCATTCTGAACGGCTCTTTCCACCCAAAGCACCAGAAATGCCATGCATTCGCTGTGGCGCCTGTGCTGCCGTCTGCCCGCACGAACTGCAACCCTTTGAAATGTATTGGCACGCCCGTGCCAAGAACTTCGGCAAGGCGCAGGAATTCAAGCTCTTCGACTGTATCGAATGCGGTTGCTGCGCCTTTGTTTGCCCCTCACACATCCCGCTGGTCCAGTATTTCCGGTTTGCCAAGAGTGAAATCTGGGCCCGCGAACGCGAGAAAAATGCGGCTGATGGCGCCAAGGCACGATTTGAATTCAAGCAACTGCGCGACGAACGCGAAAAGGCGGAAAAAGCTGAAAAACTGGCCAAAGTAGCCGCCGCACAAGCGGCGAAAAGAGCGGCGGAGGCAGCTGCGGCAGCGGCCGCCGAGAACGCTGGCGCAACGGTCGCCCAACCTTCACCGGTAGCCACAGTAGCCAATGCTGCGACCTTGGATGCGAGTGCCGGCGCTGCGACCATAAATACAAATGCTGGCCCTACGGTCGACACCGAAAAAGCGGCAAAAATGGCGACCATTCAAGCCGCGATGGCCCGCGCCAAAGCCCAGCGCGAAGCTGCGCCAGTGAGAAATACCGAGGCTGTCACGATCGAACAACAGCGCGCCATTGATGAAATCGAAGCACGCCGTGTAGTGCTCGAATCAACGCCGCCAGCAACGCCGACGCCGGCCGCCGAGAAAGCCGAATAATGTTTGCCCCCGCCCCCTTCCTGCTCAAAAACACCAGCGTCAGTCAGATCATGGCGCAAGTCTGCATCGCGCTGATTCCTGGCATCGCCGCTTACGCCTGGCTAGTCAGTCCAGCCATCCTCGTCCAGCTGCTAATTACCACCGTGAGCGCATTACTCGCCGAAGCCGTCATGCTGCGCCTCCAGCGCAAATCGCTGAAGATGTTTCTGCCGGATGGCTCAGCCATCGTCACCGCCTGGCTGATCGCCCTCACCTTCCCGCCGCTCGCGCCCTGGTGGCTGATCGTTACCGGCACCGTATTCGCCATCGTTGTTGCCAAACACCTTTATGGTGGCCTCGGCCAGAACCCTTTCAACCCGGCGATGATCGCCTTCGCCGTCTGCATTGTTTCTTTCCCGGCGCTGATGTCGCAATGGCCAAGCGTTGGCTTGCAAGCCAGCCTGCTCGAACAGATCAACGTGATTTTCGGCTTGGCGCCGCGACTTGATGCACTCTCCAGCGCCACCCCGCTCGATGCCCTGAAAACCGCGCTCAAGCTCGGCGAAGGCAATATCGATGTCGCGCAATTGCGGGCCAATCAGGAAATCTATGGCATCTTTGCCGGCCACGGCTGGGAATGGGTCGCCGCCGGTTACTTGCTTGGCGGCCTCTGGCTATGGCAACGCAAGCTGATCACCTGGCACATTCCACTCGCCTTCATCGGCGCCATGACGTTGATTTCCAGCGTGCTCTGGCTTTACAACCCGGCGCAGTTTGCCAACCCGCTGTTCCACCTTTTTTCCGGCGGCAGCATGCTTGGCGCCTTTTTTATTGCCACTGACCCGGTTTCCGGTTGCACAACACCGCGCGGCAAGCTGATTTTTGCCGCCGGCGCCGGCCTGCTCACCTACATCATTCGCGTTTTCGGCGGCTATCCGGATGGCGTTGCTTTCGCCATATTGCTGATGAATCTCAGTGCGCCGGTCATTGATCAGCTCACCCAGCCCCCCATTTTCGGCTTGAAAGACAAGCCATGAGTAGCGCTCGCGAATATTCGGCGAGCGGTATGGCGCTGCGCACGGCAGCCATCCTTTTCGTTTTCGTCATTATCTTTACCGCCTTGCTTTCGGCCGCTTATCTATGGACCAAGCCGGCCATTGAAGCCTCGGCCACCGAAGCAAAAATGAAGTTGATCGACGAGGTATTGCCGCGTAGCGAATACGACAATGCGCTACTCGATGACGCCTTACCCCTGCCACCAACACCGGAACTGGGCTTGAGCAATGCATCAACGCTCTATCGGGCGCGCCAGGCCGGGCAGCCTGTGGCGGTCATTTTTGAAGCCATTGCCCCCGATGGCTATGCCGGTAAAATCCGCTTGCTACTGGCGATTCGGGCCGATGGCCAAGTCACTGGTGTGCGCGTCATTCAGCATCGCGAAACCCCCGGCCTGGGTGATTACATCGAGATCCGCAAAGACAAAAACAAGGCGCGGCCGTGGATCACTCAATTTCAAGGGATGTCTTTGACGACAGTGAGCGACAAAGATTGGAAAGTTAAAAAAGATGGCGGCCGCATCGAGTATTACACTGGCGCCACGGTCTCGCCACGCGCCATCAGCAAAGCCGTCTTCAAGGCTGCCAAATGGGCTGATACCAACCGCCTGAGCTTGTTTGCCGAATCTGCCAAAAAATCGGGAGCCGTTCAATGATCACTCGCGAAGAGTTTAATACCATCGCCAGAAATGGCCTGTGGAAGCAGAACAGTTCCCTGGTCCAGATCCTTGGTCTGTGCCCCTTGCTGGCCGTGACGACCAACGCCGTGAACGGCATCATGCTTTCGCTTGCCACCATTCTCGTCATGGCCGTCGCCAACGTTGCGGTCGCCTCGCTGCGTAACTTCATTCCACACGAGATCCGCATTCCGGTCTTTATTCTGATCGTTGCGGCCCTGGTGACTGTAGTCGACCTGCTTTTTAATTCCAATTTGCATGAACTGTATCTGGTGCTCGGCATCTTCATTCCGCTGATCGTCACCAACTGCATCGTGCTGGCTCGTGTCGAAGCCTTTGCCGCCAAAAACTCGCCGCTGCAATCAACTTTTGATGGCATTTTTATGGGCCTCGGTATGTTGTGGACGCTCGCCCTGCTCGGCGCCATGCGCGAACTGATCGGTAACGGCACTTTGTTCGCCGGTATTGATATGGTTTTCCCCAATTTGCAACCGATCCAGTTGCTCCCTGAAAGCTACCCCAACTTTCTCCTCGCCATGCTGCCGCCAGGCGCCTTCATCCTGCTTGGCTGCATGATTGCCTGGAAAAACTGGATGGATGCCCGCGCTACCGAACGGGCCAGGCTCAAGCCAGTGGCACCCGTAGCCACGGCGGCTGGCGCCCACTAAAAACTGATCGCCCCCTGCGGGCTTTCGCCGAGGCAATGTCCGCATGCGTATCGCACAACTTCGTCAAACCCTGCGCGCAAACGGGGCAAAAACTTGCCACGAGGATCGCATTCTCCGTGCCTGGTTGCAGGCCAAGGCTCTGGAAAGTGGCCCACGGCGCCGGCCGGCCGATGATTTTCATCCCCTTGAACTACGTGCCGCCCTGCCTGAGCTTGCCGCTGAACTGAGCGGGATGGCTCGGCTTCGTTCGAGCCACCCGGGTGAAGATGGCTCGGAACGCCTGCTCGTTGAACTGGCTGATGGCCAAACCGTAGAAAGCGTCCTTTTGCCCCGCGATGGCTTATGTGTCTCAACCCAGGTTGGCTGCGCCGTCGGCTGTGTTTTCTGCATGACCGGCCGCGACGGCTTGCTGCGCCAACTCGATAGTGCCGAGATCGTCGCCCAGGTCGTGCTGGCACGTCACCGGCGAATGGTCAAACGAGTGGTATTCATGGGGATGGGCGAACCGGCGCACAATCTGGAAAATGTGCTGGAAGCAATTGACTTACTCGGCACCGCCGGCGGTATTGGTCATAAAAATCTGGTTTTTTCCACCGTTGGCGATCCGCGCGTTTTTGCCCGCCTACCGCTGGAAGCCGTCAAACCGGCCCTCGCCCTGTCACTACACTCGACCAATGCTGAATTGCGTGCCCGCCTGCTGCCCAGAGCGCCGCGCCTTGACCCGGCCGAACTGGTCGAACTCGGCGAAGAATATGCTCGCCGTACCGCTTACCCGATCCAGTATCAATGGACGCTACTCGAAGGCATCAATGACAGCGAGGAGGAAATGGATGGCATCGTCCGACTCCTTACCGGCAAATATGCCATCATGAATCTGATTCCCTACAACACCATCGACGATCTGGGTTTCAGGCGCCCCTCGACGGAACGCGCCATCGCGCTGGCCAAGAGTCTGCATTCACGCCGCATTCTGACCAAATTACGCAATTCGGCCGGGCAGGATATCGATGGTGGTTGTGGTCAGCTGCGGGCTCGCTCGACGCCGCCGGGTGAAATCAAAATCGCCCCTTTGAATTATTCACCGTCGCCATAAAGATCAAGCCTGGCTCTACGGTCAACCCAAAAAATTAGCGTATTT
>JAUYQT010000137.1 GCA_030697085.1 Azonexus sp.
GCCCGGATCGAAAAGGCCGTCGCCCTGGGCACTGAGGGCTTGTGCCTCGTGGGCAAAAGCCGCCAGTTCCGGGCTGACTTGTAACTCAAGGGGGCTGCCTGTGGGCTGCGGTCGACCTTGAGAAATGGCCAAATTCAACGCGCTCAGTTCGGAGGGCTGCCAGGCGTGATAGGCCCGATGCAGGCGGTCGAATTCCCGCAGGACGGCAGCGATGGCTTGGCGGCCTTGCGCCGCCTCGCTGCTGACGACAATAACTTCAACGCGGGTGCCGAAAACGTAGGCCTGTTGTTCTTGTAACGGCGCTCTGCCGCACGCTGCGATGAGCAGCGTGCCCAACAGAATCAGGCAATACCGCATGCGTGTTCGATTGCAGTGATGAAGGCACCGGCGGCATCGAAACCCGTTTGCTGGCGAATTTCGACCATACAGGTTGGGCTGGTCACGTTGATTTCAGTCAGGTGGGTGCCGATGACATCGAGGCCGACCAGCATCAGGCCGCGCTTGAAAAGAATCGGGCCGAGCGCGTGGGCGATTTCCAGGTCGTGCGGCGAGAGATCTTGCGCCACGCCGGTGCCGCCGACGGCCAGATTGCCACGCGTCTCGCCGGCCTTGGGAATGCGCGCCAGACAAAAGGGCACTGGCTGGCCGGCAATGAGCAGAATGCGTTTGTCGCCCGCGCTGATTTCCGGCAGGTAACGCTGCGCCATCACGGTGCGCGTGCCGTTATGGGTCAGCGTTTCGAGAATGACATTGCGGTTCGGATCGTTGCGATGAACGCGGAAAATCTGGCTACCACCCATGCCGTCGAGCGGTTTGAGGATGACATCGCGCTGCTCGTCGATGAAGTGCTGCAGCTGGTGCGCGTCACGGGCGACCAGCGTGGTGGGGGTGAATTGGTTGAATTCACTGATGGCGATTTTTTCCGAATGATCACGTAGTGCGCGCGGTCGGTTGAAAACGCGCACGCCGGCCGCTTCGGCTCTTTCCAGCAGCCAGGTCGCGGTCAGAAATTCGAAATCGAATGGTGGATCCTTGCGCATGATGACCGCGTCGAAATTGGTCAGCGGCATCCAGGTACGGCCGGTTTCGCGATACCAGTCGTGGTCGTCCGGGCGCAGGTGCATGTGCACCGCTTCGCCAAAGACGCCGTTCGGGTGATTGGCTTCTGGTCGGCGCCAGCAGAGCGTTGCACAGTCGATGGTGTGCACATCGTGACCGTGCTTTTCCGCCGCCCGCATCATCGCAATTGATGAATCCTTGTAGGCCTTCAAGGTCGGCAGCGGGTCAATGATGAAGGCCAGTTTTAGTGACTGACTGCTGCCGCCCAGGAGATGTTTTTCAAAATGAAGTTGTTGGCCCACGGTGTGAGTTTTCACGCGGCTTCAGGGGTTGAGCGCTCGAGCTCGATAGCGGCTGCCAGGCAGGCGAGTCGGCCGACCACTCCGTAGGCGTAAAACCGGTTCGGTGCGGCATCCGGATTGTTGCAGCCATAGTCGGGCATATTGCAGCCCGTCTCGAAGGCCAGCGGCTCAAAATGCATACCGGGGGCGTTGAGGTTTTCATCCTTGCCGCGGCCGGTGTGGACGCGGTAGAAACCGCCAACGACGTAGCGGTCGATCATGTAAATCACCGGCTCGGCAACCGCTTCGTTCAGGGTTTCAAACGAATGCACACCTTCCTGGATCAGTACCTCGGAGACTTCCAGGCCTTCCTTGCCGACGCTCATTTTGTTGCGCTGCTTGCGGTTGAGGGCGATCACTTCATCGACATTGCGTACTGTCATCACGCCCATGCCGTAAGTGCCGGCATCGGCCTTGACGACAACGTAGGGCGTTTCGTCGATTTCGTATTCCTGGTATTTTTCCTTGACGATATCGAGCACCGCGGCGACGTTGGCGGCCAGGCACTCTTCACCTTGCCGCTCATGGAAATTGACGCTGCGGCAGACGGAAAAAGCCGGATTGATACGCCATGGGTCGATGCCGATAGCCTTGGCGAAATCGTTGGCAACTTGGTCATAGGCGGCGAAATGGTTGGATTTGCGGCGGACGGCCCAGCCGGCATGCAGCGGCGGCAGAAGCACTTGATCGTCCAGATTTTGCAGAATGGCCGGGATACCGGCCGAGAGATCATTGTTGAGCAGGATGGCGCAGGGATCGAAGCCGTCAAGGCCAAGTTTGTTGCCTTTGCGGACCAGCGGTTCGAGCAGCAGGCTTTGCCCATTGGGCAGTTCAATCGTGGTCGGCCGGGTGATTTCCGGCAGCATCGAGCCAAGGCGAACGTTGAGCCCGGTTTGCTTGAGAATGGCGGCAATCTGCGCAACGTTCTGCAGGTAAAACTGGTTGCGCGTGTGGTTTTCGGGAATCAGCAGCAGGCTGCGGGCGTCCGGACAGATTTTTTCGATAGCACTCATGGCCGCCTGGACGCAGAGCGGCAGGAAGGCAGCGTTGAGATTGTTGAAGCCGCCGGGGAAAAGATTGGTATCCACCGGTGCCAGCTTGAAGCCGGAATTACGCAGGTCGCACGATGAATAAAAGGGCGGTGCGTGCTCATGCCACTGGCCGCGCATCCAGTGTTCGATCTGTGTGCTGCTGTCGAGAAAACGACGCTCAAGGTCGAGGATCGGGCCGGTCAGGGCAGTTGTCAGGTGGGGAACCATAGCTCTCTCGTGGCCATTGCGGCGAGTAATTGTTGGCCGGAATCTTACACTGCGGTGCACAAAAATGGGGCATGCGCCCGCGGTCAACCCGTTGAAAAGCGGTAAAATGCACCCCTTCGTTTTACCGCTTTTCAAGAGATCGGAATCGCCGTGCTTGTCGCCGCCAATATCACCATGCAGTTCGGGGCAAAACCCCTGTTCGAGAACGTTAACGTCAAATTCGGCGAGGGCTACCGCTATGGCCTGATCGGCGCCAACGGTGCGGGCAAATCGACCTTCATGAAGATTCTGTGCAGCCAGCTCGAACCTTCCGGCGGCAATGTTTCAAAAGAGAAGCATGAGCGCATGTCCTATCTGCGTCAGGACCAGTTCGGTTTTGAAGACATCCGCGTGCTCGACGTCGTGCTGATGGGCCATGAGGAAATGTGGGCCTGCATGAGCGAAAAGGACGCGATCTACGCCAACCCGGAGGCGACCGAAGACGACTACATGCACGCCGCCGAGCTGGAGTCGAAATTTGCCGAATACGACGGCTACACCGCCGAGTCCCGCGCCGGCGAATTGCTGATGGGCGTCGGCATTCCCATCGAGCAGCACAACGGCCCGATGAGCCAGGTCGCACCCGGCTGGAAGCTGCGCGTGCTGCTCTGCCAGGCGCTGTTCGCCAATCCGGACATCCTGCTGCTCGACGAGCCGACCAACAACCTCGACATCAACACCATCCGCTGGCTGGAAGATGTGCTGAACAATCGTGATTCGACGATGATCATCATCTCGCACGATCGCCACTTCCTGAACCAGGTCTGCACCCACATGGCCGACCTCGACTACGGCAAGATCACGCTTTACCCGGGCAACTACGACGACTTCATGGAAGCCTCGGTGCAGGCCCGCGAGCGGCAGTCGAAAGCCAACG
>JAUYQT010000155.1 GCA_030697085.1 Azonexus sp.
GAAACAGGCTCAATCGTTCTGCCCACAGGGGTGTATCACCCATCACGCATACTCGACGTATTTACTGCAGACGGCCATTGGCAGCTTCGCCTCGACCACATCATTCAGCGCGGTGCTGACTTTGACCGGATCGACTATCAGGCGCTTTGAGGTATCTTCAAGCGAAGAAGGTCGAGTGCGCTAAAATGGGTTTATTCTGCAGGAGGACACCATGGCTGGCATTGATCAAGACACACCGATACCGAGCGAAATTAAGCTACACCAAAAGTCCCGCCGGCTCGAGGTTTCCTACGAGAACGGTGAGCACTTTATGCTGGACTTTGAATATCTCCGTGTTTTTACCCCATCAGCAGAGGCTCGGGGACACGGCCCCGGTCAGGAAACACTGCAAACGGGAAAGCGCGATGTAGAAATTCAGCGCATTGAACCGGTCGGCACCTACGCCCTGCGCTTTATTTTTTCTGACACCCACGACAGTGGCCTTTACTCCTGGGATCTACTCTACAACCTGGGCAAACACCATGATGAATTGTGGCAGGACTACCTGAAACAAATCGAAGCCCAGGGTCTTTCCCGGGATATTGACACATCATCCCGTCCCGCCGGGGGCAGTTGCGGTCAACACCATTAAACCCATGAAAAACGACACTACACATTTCGGCTTCGAAACTGTCGCCGAGCAGGAAAAGGCGCGTCGCGTCGCCGATGTTTTTGATTCAGTAGCCAGCCGCTACGATCTGATGAACGATCTAATGTCGGGCGGCATGCATCGACTCTGGAAAGCCTTCACCATTCAGCGCAGCGGTGTTCGCGAAGGGTCCCGTGTGCTTGATGTCGCTGGCGGCACCGGCGATCTGTCACTGGCATTTGCCAAACGTGTTGGAAAAAGTGGTCAAGTCTGGCTCACTGATATCAACAACGCCATGCTCACCTGTGGGCGGGACCGCCTGCTCGACAAAGGCTACATGCTCCCCGTCGCTCAATGTGACGCAGAAAAGCTGCCGTTCCCCGACGATTGGTTTGATTGTGTAACCGTGGCTTTCGGACTGCGTAACATGACCCACAAAGCCGCTGCTCTCGCAGAGATGTACCGTGTTTTGCGCCCAGGCGGCCGTCTACTCGTCCTCGAGTTCTCACACATATGGAAGCCACTGGCGCCACTATATGATTTTTACTCATTCAAAGTCATCCCGCAAATCGGCAAACTGGTGACCAATGACTCGGATAGTTATCGCTACCTCTCGGAATCCATCCGCGTTCACCCCGGACAAGAAGAACTGAAAGCCTTGCTGGAATCGGCAGGACTGGAGAAGGTCGAATATTTCAACATGGCACTCGGTGTTGTCGCCCTTCACCGTGGTTTCAAGTTCTAAGGAGGCACTGATTTATTCCGTTCGCCCTGAGCTTGTCGAAGGGCAATCCCTGTGTTTTCAATGGCTTCGACAGGCTCGGCCCGAACGGTTCTGAATAAATCAGCGTTTCCCTAAATAACCGAGTTCATCTCATCAGAAATAGACCATGGTAGCGCTTGAGCCACTTATTCTTCCCTTTCTGAATCACTTGATTCAGGCCGAACCGTGGGCTGGAATTCGGTTACGTACTTTCTCGGGCTCTCAACTTCTAGTCGTTGCAGAACCCATCGAACTTAGTTTTTGTATTGACGGGCACGGCTTATTTGCACAAGGCAACCCGGCGCAAGCGACCGATGTAACCTTGACCTTACCGGCTGATGCCCTCGCCAGACTCCTGCTCGATCGACCCTCCTTATTTGCATCGGTCAAACTCTCCGGCTCAGCAGATTTAGCGGAGTGTCTTGCCTTCGTGTTCCGCAACCTTCATTGGGATATCGAAGCTGATTTGGCAAATATCATTG
>JAUYQT010000171.1 GCA_030697085.1 Azonexus sp.
ACGATCGGCGGCAGCGACATCAGGATGGATTCGGTGCGCCCACCCGACTGCAGGCCGAACAGGGTGCCGCGGTCCCAGACCAGATTGAATTCGACGTAGCGGCCGCGCCGGTAAGCCTGAAAGTCGCGTTCCTGTTCGCCGTAGGGCGTGTCGCGGCGTTTGCCGAGAACGGGCAGATAGGCCGGCGTGAAGGCGTTGCCGATGGCCTGCGTCAAAGCGAAACAACGCTCAAAACCGCCTTCGCTCAGATCATCAAAAAACACGCCGCCGACGCCGCGCGGTTCATTGCGATGCTTGAGGAAAAAATACTCGTCGCACCATTTTTTGTATTTCGGATAAACGTCATCACCGAAGGGCGCCAGTGCGTCCTTGCAGGTCTGATGAAAATGCACCACATCTTCGCGTTGACCGTAGTAAGGCGTCATGTCCATGCCACCACCGAACCACCAGACATCCGGCTCGCCTTCTTTGCGGGCAACAAAGCAGCGCACATTCATGTGCGCCGTCGGGCAATAGGGATTGCGTGGATGCAACACCAGTGAAACCCCCATCGCTTCCCAGGCCCGCCCGGCCAGTTGCGGCCGGACAGCGGTGGCTGAGGCCGGCAGCGACTGGCCGGTGACATGTGAAAAATTGACGCCGCCCCGCTCAAAAAAGTCACCTTCCTCAATCAGCCGCGAAATTCCGCCGCCACCTTCCGGTCGCGTCCAGCTATCGGTACGGAAAGTCTGACCATCGAAGGCTTCAAGCTCGGCCACGATGCGGCTTTGTAAGCCAGTGAAAAAATCCTTGAGTTGGGTGGAGTCCATTTGGGTTTCTCTAGTTAAAAAGACGGGCGGCTCATTGACGAAAATGAGCCGCCCGTCTTGATTAAGTGTCGCTTTCGATTAGCGGCTGATCGCCCGATAGCCGATATCCTTGCGGAACTGCATGCCGTCGAAACCGATCTGGACGGCCGTCTCGTAGGCCCGCTTCTGGGCCAGCTTGACGTTTTCGCCGAGCGCTGTAACGCACAGGACGCGCCCGCCGCTGGTCACGACCTTGCCATCCTGTTCCGCGGTGCCGGCGTGAAAGACATGGGCGTCTTCGCCAAAACTGTTGCCGCTGGGCAAGCCTTGAATAACGTCGCCTTTACGCGGCGTCTCCGGGTAATTGGCGGCGGCCAATACGACACCAAGCGCCACGCGTCGGTCCCATTCGGCTTCAATCTGATCCAGCGTGCCGTCGATGCCGTGTTCGAGCAATTTGACGAAATCGGATTTCAGGCGCATCAGGATTGGTTGGGTTTCCGGGTCGCCCATGCGGCAATTGAATTCGAGCGTCTTGACGGCGCCCTCCTTGCCGATCATCAAGCCGGCGTAGAGAAAGCCGGTGAACGGAATGCCGTCGGCCGCCATCCCGCGCACGGTGGGCAGGATGATTTCGCGCATCGCCTTGGCGTGCACTTCCGGGGTCACGCACGGAGCC
>JAUYQT010000229.1 GCA_030697085.1 Azonexus sp.
AGCCACTTTATTTCGGGCTCCTTCGCCCTCGGCGCCCGTCTGGCCCGCACGGGCATCACGGTAGCGCTACAGGCCGAAGATGCCACCTGCACGCTGGATGGCCTTTACCTCACCGACGGCCGCCAGCATGTCGATCACCACACCCGCATCGACCATTTAAAGCCGCGATGCAGTAGCCGGGAATTCTATAAAGGTGTGCTGAATGGTGCCTCCCGGGCTGTCTTCAACGGGCGGGTGGTAGTTCATCCCGATGCTCAGGGCAGCGATGCCCTCCAGACCAACCACAATCTGCTGCTCTCGGAAAACGCCGAGATCGATACCAAGCCGCAACTGGAAATCTGGGCCGACGACGTCAAATGCAACCACGGCGCAACGGTGGGTCAACTGAACGTCGATCAGGTGTTCTATTTGTGTTCCCGGGGGATCGGCCAGATTTCGGCTCGGGCGCTGTTGACCCGCGCCTTTGCCATGGAAGTCATCGACCGGGTCCACATCCTGTCCTTGCAGGAAAGGCTGGACGAGTTGCTGCAGGACAAGTTACCACGGCAGTAAGGGAGGCACCGTGCTGAGCGCTATCAATGGATCAAAGCTTGCCCAAGAGCAGGCGCCCGCCCTGGATGTCGCCCGTCGGCGTCAGGATTTTCCCATCCTGCAGCGCGAAGTCCATGGCCATCCGCTGGTCTACCTCGACAATGCCGCGACCAGCCAGAAGCCGTGGTCGGTGATCGAAGCCGAGCGCCACTACTACGCCTATTACAACGCCAACATTCACCGCGGAGTGCACCACCTGAGCCAGGAGGCGACCGACGCCTACGAGGGGGCGCGGGACAAGGTACGTGAATTCATCCATGCCCCACGCCGCGAAGAGATCATTTTCACCCGTGGAACCACCGAGTCGATCAACCTGGTCGCCAGCAGCTACGGCCAAGGCTTGCAGGCCGGCGACGAGATACTGATCACGGAAATGGAACATCACTCCAACATCGTGCCCTGGCAACTTCTCTGCCAGCGCAGCAGGACCGTGCTGCGGGTGGCGCCAATCGACGACGCCGGCCAACTCATCACCGAGCAATTCGCCAGCCTGCTCGGCCCGCGCACCCGAGTGGTGGCGCTGACCCACATGTCGAATGCCCTGGGCAGCATTAACCCGGTCAAGGCACTGGTGGCCATGGCGCATCGGGTCGGCGCCGTGGTGCTGATCGATGGCGCCCAAGCCATCGCCCATCTGCCGGTCGATGTGACGGACATCGACTGCGATTTTTACGCCTTTTCCGGCCACAAGGTCTACGGCCCGACCGGTACCGGCGTGCTCTACGCCCGGAGCGCCCTGCTCGAAGCCATGCCGCCGTATCAGGGGGGCGGCGACATGATCAAGGAAGTCCGCTTCGCCGGTTCGAGCTGGAACGACCTGCCCTACAAATTCGAGGCCGGCACCCCCAATATTGCCGGCGGCATCGGCCTCGGTGCGGCAATCGACTATGTGCGTAGCCTTGGTCTGAACGCCATCGGCACCCATGAAGCTGATCTGCTGCGCTATGCCACCGAACAGGCCCATGACTTCCCGGGCCTCACCCTGGTTGGCACCGCCCGCGACAAGGGAGCAATCCTCTCCTTCACGCTGGCCGGCATCCATCCCCACGACGTCGGCACCATCCTCGACACCCGCGGCATCGCCGTGCGCACTGGCCATCATTGCGCCATGCCGGTGATGGAACGTTATGGCGTGCCGGCCACGGTGCGTGCCTCCTTTGCGCTGTACAACATGCGGCACGAAGTCGATGCGCTGTTTCGCGGGCTGGTCAAGGCGCAGGAGATGTTCGCATGACCGCCGACCTGCGCGATCTCTATCAGGAAGTGATCGTCGACCATGGCCGCAGGCCGCGTAATTTCGGCCCGCTGCCCGACGCCAGCCACCAGGCCGAAGGCTTCAACCCTCTGTGCGGCGACCGCC
>JAUYQT010000283.1 GCA_030697085.1 Azonexus sp.
GATCACCGGCGCAGGCAAAGGCAATCGTGTTGCCGCTATCGCAAGAAGGGAAAACCGTGACCCGGTGATCGAACGCCGTCTTGATGCGTTCGACGCTGCCTTGAAACCCCCGGTTATGGCCGAGCAGGTTGGCCCCGAACAAGCCACGCTCGCTTAGCCGGGCCCGGCAGGCTTGATAAAAAGGCAGCGTATCTAGCGCGCCGGCTCTCGCTTCCGGGTCGAAACCGTCGGCCAGCACGAGATCAAACTGGCGGTCACCGGAAAGCATATAGTCGGCACCGCAACTAATCACCACATCGAGCCGCCGTGGATCGTCTGGCAGTTTGAAGTACTGACGGGCGATAAACTCGACCTGAGGATTGATTTCGACCACAGTAATGCGGCAATCAGGGAGATTGCGGTAGATGAATTTGGCCAGGGAACCCGCCCCCAATCCAACCAGCAAGGCGCTACGCGGCCAGGCGCTGACCGGACGCATCAATAGACCGGCCATCATCTCGCGGGTATAAGCCAGTTCCAGCGACCACGGACGGGCAATGCGCATAGCGCCCTGAACCCAGTCAGAGCCGAAGTGCAGGTAACGTAAACCCATCTCTTCGCTGATATCGACTGAATGCTTCGGGAAGTTTTTTAATGGTTTGGCGGACATGGTTTTGGGTACCCCCAGGTGGAATCGAACCACCAATTCGCCCTTAGGAGGGGCGTGTTATATCCATTTAACTATGGAGGCAAAGCGCCATTTTTGCTGAGCGCGAATTGTACCGGTGTCGAGCTGGCTTGTGAAAAAATAAGCCACGCTATCCGGCGTCGGGTGATCCATGGCCGATATTTCGCGGCTGATAGGTCGGGTAGCTGCTTTGGTTTCTCCCTGATTTGGTGGCGAGCAGCTAAAATCTACTTCCTCCCAACGCGGTGCCTTAGTCGGTGCTGCTTTTATAGTGCCCCATGCCTTATCTAAAACTCTCCAATGCTTGTCTCGCTTACGGCCATGTGCCGCTCCTCGATCACACTGATTTTTTGCTTGACCCAGGCGAGCGCGTTGCGCTGATCGGGCGTAACGGCACGGGAAAATCTTCCTTGCTGGCAGCGCTGGCGGCGGGGTCCGGGCGCGGCCGGATC
>JAUYQT010000367.1 GCA_030697085.1 Azonexus sp.
TCAAGCAGGGCGCGATCGTCGTATTTGAATCAACCGTTTACCCCGGTGCCACTGAAGAAGTCTGCATTCCGATCATTGAGCGCGAATCAGGCAAGACCTGGAAAAAAGATTTCTTCGTTGGCTATTCGCCGGAACGGATTAATCCGGGTGACAAGGAGCGTACGGTCACCAAAATCGTCAAGGTGGTTTCCGGCGATACGCCAGAAACACTAGCCACAGTGGCAGAAATCTACGGCAGCATTATTACGGCCGGTGTTTATCCGGCATCGAATATCAAGGTTGCCGAAGCCGCCAAAGTGATCGAAAACACCCAGCGTGACCTCAACATCGCGCTGATGAACGAGTTGGCGATCATTTTCGACAAGATCGGTATCGACACGCTGGAAGTTTTGCAGGCTGCGGGCACCAAGTGGAATTTCCTCCCCTTCCGCCCCGGTTTGGTTGGCGGTCACTGCATCGGCGTTGATCCATATTATCTGACCCACAAGGCACAGAAACTTGGCTATCACCCGGAAGTGATTCTGGCTGGCCGACGCATCAACGACGGCATGGGAAAATTCATCGCCGAAAAGACCATCAAGCAATTGATCCGTCGCGGCCACCCGGTCAAGGATTGCCCGATCATTGTGCTCGGTTTGACTTTCAAGGAAGACTGCCCGGATTTGCGCAACTCACGCGTCATCGACGTTATCCGCGAACTTGAATCCTACGGCGCCAAAGTCATTGTCCATGACCCAGTTGCTGATACCAGAGAAGCGCACCACGAGTACGGCATTGATCTTGTTGCTTGGGACGACCTGCCGCAGGCTGGCGCAATCGTTGCGGCGGTCAACCATCGACAATTTAAAAATCGACCAGGCGCTGATTTCTTAACGAAACTTCACAAAGATGGCGTCATTACCGATGTGAAAAGCATGTTCGATGCGGCCGACTTTGCCGATTCGGGCATCGACATCTGGCGTCTGTAAGGAGACAAAAATGAAACGCTCAAGGTTAAAAGTTTTTCAGCCAAAGCCTTGGGCGATTTTTGTCCTGCTCTCCGTTTGCGCACTCAGCAAGCCACTCATGGCGGAACCCGCAGTTCAAGAAAAAGCAGCTTCATTGCGTACCGAAGCCCGCAACCATGAGCATGGCAACGGCATCAGCCGCGACCCGGCAAAGGCCGTGCAACTCTATTGCGAAGCCGCCCGCTTGGGCGATCTTGAAGCGCAGTACAGCCTCGGCTGGATGTATGCCAATGGTCGAGGCATTGCGCGCGACGATGCCACTGCCGCCCATTTTTTCGCCATGGCGGCGAAACAGGGCGATGCGTTATCACAGCGCCTGCTCCGTCAGGTGGGTGAGCCACTAAACGAGCCACCGGTATGCCTCAACGAACCCGACGAGCATGACAAAAATGGCCAGGACATCGTTGCTCTTGCCTCACCGGAGCATCGAAAGGTCATGGATCTTGTCCTCAAGCTAGCGCCAGAATACGGTGTTTATCCAAGGCTTGCGATGGCAATTATCCGGGCTGAATCGAACTTCAACCCGGTTGCCGTATCCCCCAAAAATGCCCAGGGGCTAATGCAACTGATTCCGGAAACGGCTGAGCGCTTCAATGTGCGAAAACCATTCGACCCGGAACAGAATATTCGCGGCGGGCTCTCCTATCTGCGCTGGCTACTCGCCTATTTCAAAGGCGATATCTCACTGGTTGCCGCCGCTTATAACGCTGGCGAGGGTACGGTTAACCGCTATGCCGGGGTGCCGCCCTACCCGGAAACCCGAGGTTATGTGAAACGCATTCGGGAGATTTTCAAGCGGGAAGATCATCCATTTGACCCGGCAATTACGAATCCCTCCCCCGAGTTAACAAAAATCACCTTGCGAAGGCTGATGTGAAGCGCCCTCTGACTTTTCTCCTCGCCACCCTCGCTTTTCTGAGCACGGGTTATGCACTAGCCGATCTCACGGACACCATTGAACGCGTGAAGCCTTCAATTGTTGTGGTCGGCACCTACAAGAAAACGAATAGTCCACAATTTGTACTACGTGGTACGGGGTTCGTTATTGCCAACGGTAATCTGATTGCCACCAATGCCCATGTCGTACCGGAAAGCGGCGACCCCGATGCGCCGGTTTTGGTCATACAAGCGCGCAATGCCAGCGGCGAGACGCAAATTCGGCAAGCCGTTCTTGTCAGCCGGGATCGCAACCATGATCTGGCGGTACTCAGGATCGAAGGAGCGGCACTTCCGGCACTCAAGCTACGAAACTCTGACACGGTACGGGAGGGTCAATTGATCGCCTTTACCGGTTTCCCCATCGGTGGCGCCCTCGGCTTTTCGCCGGTGACGCACCGTGGCATGGTGTCCTCAATCACACCCATTGCGTTACCGGGCGGCAACGCTCAACAACTCAATGAAAAAGTGATTCGCCGAATCAAAAAAGGGACGTTCAATATTTTCCAACTGGATGCCACTGCCTACCCCGGCAACAGCGGAAGTCCGGTATTTGACCAGGAATCTGGCGAGGTCATTGGCGTCATCAATATGGTTTTTATAAAAGGAACCAAGGAGTCTGCACTTAGCCAGCCTTCGGGAATCACCTATGCGATCCCGGCCAATCACCTGCTAGAAGGACTCGCCGTTCAATAATGCATTTTCTTCTGAGCAGGGTAGGCCCTTCCCTGCTATCTACTCAT
>JAUYQT010000467.1 GCA_030697085.1 Azonexus sp.
CTAAGAGTTACACCTTTTGTGTCATCGTTAGTATCTGTTGCGATTACGCCGGTTTGACCGCTGATTGCATTAATTGCATCCACGGTTGCTTTACGACTGGCAGCCGCGTCGGTTGTTGTTGTAATAGTTCCCGTTAGAACGCCATTAATGTTTAAGGTGCCAGATGTTGCTGTAGCAGTCATGCTTGTGCCTTGCACATTCGTCGCATTGACCGTTGCCGTTACGCCTGTTTGATCAGAAAGTGCGTTGATGGCTGCTGCCTTGGATATGCCGCTCATGGATCTCGAATTGGGTGTTCCAGTGACGGCAGAGGTATATGAATACGATGCCGTATCGGCAGTGGCAGATGAGGCACCAATTTGTGCGCCATTGATCGTGAAATCGCCCGCCACAAATCTAGTCAATGCACCCGCTGCTGTGCTGGTGGTGGAAGCATAAGCAGTTTGTGCGCTATAGGTCCCTACGGTCAGGCCTGCATCCTTGATGCCACCCGTGGTCACTGCACCATTCAGGTTCGAGGTGATGTTGATTGCTTTGTTGGAGTTGAGCGTAATGGAACCGGTGTTGGTCGTAGAGGCAGCCCCCAAGCCAGTTGAGGCGGAGGTTACGGTACCTGTAGTTTGGGTAAATGCACTGAGAACAATATTACGACCATCGGCAGCAACCAACTTGACCCCGCCCTTGTCCGAACCTGTATCAACCGCAGTTACTCCAGTCTGATCGGATGAAGCGTTAATGGCAGAAATCACTGACGCGCGAGAGGCTGCTGCATCTGAAGATACGGTAAGTGCAATGGTTACGCCGTTAATTGCTACTGAACCATCACCAACTGCTGCAGTCATCGAAGTCCCTGCAACTTCAGTCGCATTGACGGTGGCGGTGACGCCACTTTCTGCTGATTTGGCGTTGACTGCAGCCGCTTTGGCAATCGAGCTGGCTGCTGCTGATGCGGTAGAGGCGGTGTCTGCGGAAGCCAGCGACGGCCCGATCAGTACGCCATTGAGGGCAAAGGCACCTTCTTTCAGTGCTGTCGTCCCGGCGTTTTGCGCGGTGGTAATGGCTGCTGCCTGGCTGCTGCCAAGCTTGCTGGTGCGAGCGCTATCCACCGAGAAAGAAATGGTCTGGCCGGCATTGGCACCTACCTGGAATTGCTGGTTCTTCAGCGAACCATCAAGCAGTGACTTGCCGTTGAACTGGGTGGTCTGTGCCGTGCTGTCGATTTGCTCCAGCAGTTGTGCTACTTCAGCCTGCATGGAAGCACGGTCGGCATCGGTGTTGGTGCTATTGGCGGACTGAACGGCCAATTCGCGAATGCGCTGCAGGCTGTCGGAGATCGTGCCCAGCGCACCTTCTGTCGTTTGCGACATCGAGATAGCGTCGTTGGCGTTGCGGCTAGCTTGATTCAGGCCGCGAACTTGTGCGCCCATTCGATCAGAAATAGCCATACCGGCCGCATCATCCTTGGCGGAATTGATGCGCAAGCCGGTGGACAAACGTTGCAGCGAAGTCTGAAGCGAGCTCTGTGATTTGTTCAGATTGTTCTGAGCATTGAGCGACGACATATTGGTATTAACGAAACTGGCCATTTTGACTCTCCTTGGAACTGTTGACTGTTTGGTCTGCCTAGTGCGCCGACCGCTTTAAACCTGGGTAGAACAGTTGAGTTTGTTCCGCCGTTGAATCAATTTACGGTGTCTGCGGTAAAAACTTTAGGGGTTTTTTGCCTTGTTTTATTGGTTGACCGCAACATTCGAGGGCGAGCCTTGATTTATCCGTTTTGTGCAAAACAGTTCATGGCCAGCGCTTCGGGGGTCATATCGCGCGAGGAGATGTAATAACGCTGTTCCAGATCGCTAGTCTTGTCACCGACCTGGCGCGCCGAAGCCACCATCGCCATCGTTTTGCAATTTGGCCATTCTTCCGGGTTGGCCGCAGCCGTATGGGCGGGGGCCGTCCAGGTGATCTGCGTCACGACTCGGCCACGCCTGGCATCAAGATGTTCAAAGCGTGCTTATCCGGTTGTCTCCCAAGCCACTACTGGTAGTATGTTGAGCATCTCCGCCGACTTGGGATAGTCATGGTTATTGACGTTCTTGAACGAGGCGATTTG
>JAUYQT010000534.1 GCA_030697085.1 Azonexus sp.
TCGGTCTGCCCCGGCTCTCCGGCATGGAGGTTTTGACCCGCGCCCGGCGCCGCGATCAGAGCATACCGATCCTCATTCTGACGGCGCGCGACGCCACCGGCGACAAGGTTTCCGGCCTCGACGCCGGGGCCGACGATTACCTCGTCAAGCCGATTGATCTCGATGAACTAAGCGCCCGCATTCGCGCCCTGACCCGGCGCAGTAGCGGCCGCGCCGCGCCCCTGTTGATGCGTGGCGAGCTCACGCTCGACCCGGCCGCGCATGTCGTCATCCAGGCGGGGCGGGTGGTTGAACTCTCCAGCCGCGAGTTTTCGCTGCTGCAGATCCTGCTGGAAAATGCCGGCCGGGTGCTGACTCGCACCCAGCTTGAACAATCGATTTACGGCTGGCGCGACGAGCCGGACAGCAACGCGCTCGAAGTGCATATCCATCATTTGCGCAAAAAACTGGGCAGCGAGTTGATCCGCACCCTGCGCGGCGTCGGTTACACCATCGCCAAATGAAGACTGTCTGGTTTTCCCTGCGCCGCCGTCTGCTCGGTCTGCTGCTCGGCGGCGTTGCGGTCGCCTGGTTATTCACCATGATTTTCAGCTTCATCGACGCACACCATGAAGTCGATGAACTGTTCGATGCCCAACTCGCTCAGGCGGCGCAAACCCTGCTCGCGCTGGCCAGCCACGACGAGGGCGAATTTATCGAAGACCTGGGCGATGCCGCTCACAAATACCAGCGCCGCTTGCGTTTTCAGATCTGGCAAGCCGACGGCAGGCTCTTGATGCGGTCAAATAATGCCCCGAAAACCGCGTTGACCGCAGCCGATGGTTTTTCCGAATCGCACCACGATGGCGAGCACTGGCGCTACTTCAGCCAATGGAATGAAAGCCGCAGCCTGCAGGTACAAGTGGCCGAAAACCACCATATTCGCGATGACCTGATCGGCCACATTGCCTGGCGGCTGCTCTTCCCTGCGCTATTTGGCCTGCCGCTGATCGGCTTCTGGGTCTGGCTCGCCACCCGCCACGGCCTCGCCTCGCTCGACGGTATCGCTCAACAGATCGCCCGCCGGGCGCCGCAACAATTACAGCCGCTCAACCCGGCTAGCGCCCCGGAAGAAATCCGCACCATGCTTGAGGCCCTGAACGGACTTTTTCAGCGCGTCGATAGCGCGCTGGAAGCCGAACGGCGCTTTACCGCCGATGCTGCTCATGAACTACGAACGCCGCTCGCCGCACTGCAAGTCCAGTTGCAGGTCGCCCTGCGCGCCCGTGATGACGATGAGCGCAATCGTTCGCTGAAACAACTGCAAAGCGGCTTAAGCCGGGCCTCGCATCTGGTCGATCAAATGCTGCAATTGGCCCGTCTCGATCCAGAATCTGCTCTGC
>JAUYQT010000592.1 GCA_030697085.1 Azonexus sp.
AGCAGCGTGCCGTTGGTCTGCAGGCCGAAAACGAAATCGTCGGCGAAAGCGTCGATGGCCTCGAAGACGGCTGGCGCATTCATCAGCGGCTCGGCACCGTGAAAAATGGCGCGCGGCTTGCGGTCTGCCGGCATCACCGAACGAAAATAATCGCGCAGCTTGCCCAGTGAGGCGAGCAGCGTTTCGACCGGCATGTGACTGCCACCGCTGCGCTGGGTGTCGGGCAGATAGCAGTAGGTGCAGTTGAGATTGCAGCGCTCGGTCGGGTTGAGATAGACGCCGGAAGGCTTCAGGCCGAAGCGCAAGGCGTGCAGTTCCTGCTCGAACTGCCCCGCCTTGGCGCCATAGGCGGCGAGCAAGGCCGGGTCACGGTTGGCTTCATGGACGCGGGTTTTATCGACCAGCGCCCAGAAGGCGGTTTGCGGATCGGTCACCGCGGCATAGACCGGGTGACCGATATCGACCGCCTGGAAAAGCGTGCCACTGGCAGCACGCTCGGCAAAGACAGCGCTCATTTCGCCGCTTTCCGGTCCATCAACACGTAGTGCGAGAGGCCGATGCCATCCGAATTACAGCTCTTGCGTATGGCAATGGTTGGGGCGACAGGCTGCGCTTGCGGGGCGGTTGCGGGCTGGGTTTGATTGCTTGGGTTAACGATTTGGGACATTTTCCACTCCTCGGGAAGACAAAAACAAAAAGGGCCCCGGCTGACCGCACGCTCGCGCATGCGGTCAGCCGGAGCCCTTGCCTTGGCTCCAGTCAGGAATCGAATCGTCTTCTGGCTTCCGGATCAGCCGAAGCGCTGCGCCTTCCCGGCGAGGTAAGCCTCGCAAGTGGCTGGTCTGGCGACCATGCAGTCTTCGTCCCCGGTTACAGCGGCGGGCCCGCCACGGATTCGCACCGTGTTCCGTATTTCGATTCCAACAGGAGGGTCGGATTCTCTCAAGGCGCCGAGGAAACGGTCAAGCCGTCCTAAAGGCCTAGTTCCTGCCACATCGCGTCCCCATCCTGGAACGGAAAGGACGCCTTACCCATTTCCAACTCAGTTCAACACCCGCTCACCATTAATGACAATCGGCTTACCCGACGCGAAGGAATACAACACATCAGGGCATATGTCCGCGCCGTTAGGCCAGACGATGGTTCCTAATTCAGGGTCGACCCGAACCTGCTTGAAATAGCTGTCATCCATCAGCGCCGCAAAGACCCCTGAATAGTGCTCAATCACGCGATCCATCGCCACGATGGCATGCAAGCCATCGGCAAAAGTGAGATCCAGCTCGCGGTTTTCCAGCGGACGAACCTGGGTGACGTCGATCAGGAACATTGCTTACTCCAAGGGTGCAATACGTTTTAGTTCAGCTTGCTGCCGAGCCAGCAACCAGTCAGCCATCAACTCATCCTGATGCATAGTCGCCCACTCCATCACCAGGCCCGTGACACGTGGCGGCAGTTTTCCCGCCAAAAGCGACAATGTTTGGATGCCAATCTCCGCCTTGTGTTCGTTATAACGGACATGGAAATGCGGTGGATTATGTTCATCGTAGAACATCGCGATGATGATTCCAAAAAAAACGGCTGATTTCCGGCATGAAAATCTCCCCTACAGACCCAGCTCATCCCACATCGTGTCAACGCGCTTCTTCACCCCATCATCCATCACGATCGGCGTTCCCCATTCGCGAGTTGTTTCGCCGGGCCATTTGTTGGTCGCATCCAGCCCCATCTTGGAACCGAGACCGGCGACCGGCGAGGCGAAGTCGAGGTAATCGATCGGCGTGTTGTCGACCAGCGTCGTATCGCGCGTCGCGTCCATGCGTGTCGTCATCGCCCAGATCACTTCCTTCCAGTCACGGATGTCGATGTCGTCGTCGACCACGA
>JAUYQT010000676.1 GCA_030697085.1 Azonexus sp.
CGAATCCCACCGCCCCGACCAATAGATTCAACGACTTAGGCCAATCTTCGGATTGGCCTAAGTCGTTTCTGGGCTATGTTTTCCTTTCAGGGTACAAGATGGGCAGGGTACAAGATGGGGGGGGCGCAAGGTGGTACTTCCGATGTTTTTCCGTTTCGATAGTGTCGGATATCAGATGCGAGAAAATCTATTTGGACTCGTCGATAAGAACAACATCAAATAGATTTCTGGCTGGGCGCAACATGGTTGCCCGTGAGTCGACGTTGATCGCAAAGTGTTTCGGTATATTGGCATCAATAAATTCCCATTGGCCTGGAACATCGAGATAACACCGAAGGCCGAGTTCGGATAATAGGGCACGCAGGAGTGAGCGATGGTCATGCTGCGGACGTTGCAGGCAAAAGGAATCTATCGAATTTGGTTCTCTTTATGCGCCGGCCTTGTCCTTATTCACCCAAATATAACGGGCTACTTCATGCTCCAGCGCCAGTTCAACTTCGTCGGCAAGGATGACGGTCATCGGGCGTTGTTGCAGCACCTTCATGGGCCGGGATTCGGCCAGGCCATAGGCAGTGAGTTGCTCGCGTTGTAGTGGGTCGATTTCGTCGCCAAACTCTGCCAGGAAAACGATGGTGCCGGGGGCGATGAAGGCGAGGGGCAGGCGGGCTTCGTGTTTCGGGCTCATGACCAAACGGCGCGCAGGGCGATATTGAACAGGCCGCCAATAAAGAAGGCGAAGGGAACAATTACGGCAACCATGCCAAGCGCAACTTTCGTTCCTTGTTCCTTGACCATCATCATCAGGCTGGCGAAGCAGGGGATGAAGAGGGTGATGGTGATCATGCCTACGATGGCTTGAATCGGGTCGAGCTTGTGCGCCATGGCAAAGAGGCCGGTGGCGCCGAAGTCGCGGCGCAGGAAACCCATGACGAAGGCAGCGCTGGCCTCCTTGGGCAGGCCGAGCCAGCCGGAAACCAGGGGTTCGCCGGCTTCGATGATTGCCGGCAGGGCGCCGGATTTATCCAATGTGTACATGATGAAGGTGCCGAGCAGGAAGAGTGGGATGACTTCGATCAGATACCATTGCAGTCGGCCGCCGGTTTTCTTCAGCACGTTACCGAGGATGGGCAGGCGCATCGGCGGCAGTTCGGTGACCAAGGGAATGCGCCGGCCGGGTATGAGTTTGGCGGCAAGGAAGCCGGCCAACAGCAGGACACCCACCATGGCCAACGCCCAGATCAGCACGGCGGTGAATGACACGCCACCGAGCATGCCGAGTACCACGCCCAATTGCGCCGAGCAGGGAATGGCTAGTGCCAGCAGGAAGATGGTGATCAGTCGCTCGCGCGGGCTATGCAGGATGCGCGTCGTGAGCGTTGCCATTGTCACGCAGCCCAGCCCGAGAACCATCGGGAGCACGGCCCGGCCGTTGAGGCCGATCATCGAGAATGTCCGGTTGGCGATCACGGTCAGGCGTGGCAGGTAGCCGGAGTCTTCGAGCACGCCGAAGGCGAGGAAAAATGTGCTGACAATGGGCAAAATAAGGGCCAGTGCATAGGTCATGCCCATCGTCCACAGGCCGTATTGGCCGACCAGCAATTCCTGTAGCCAGGGCGCACTGATCATGTTGTTGACGAGATCGGTGACGGCGGGATTCAGGATGCCTTCGAAGAGATCTTCTTCAAGCAGTCCGACCAGTGTGGTTGCACCGAAAACGCCAACAAACTGGTAAATGAGATAAAGCACACCAAGCAGTATCGGAATGCCCCAGACGGGATCAACGACGTATTGCCCGATGCGTTGCGAGATGAGCGGACTGCTTTTGGCGGCGCGGCGGATCGCTGACGTGGCTAGCGCATCGGCCGCTTCGGTGCGTTCACGGGCGAGCAAGGGTGCCAGTTTTCCTGCGGTGCGTTGATCGGCTTGCTGGCGCAGGGTTTCCAGTTCTGCAAAGTGTTCGCCTGATTTTTCGGCGAGCCACGCTGCGACTTGAGCGTCTCCGCCGAGGTAAAGAATGGCCAGGCCACGCGCAGCCAGCAGCGGGTGCGGGGCAAGGCGATTGATGGCGGCGGTTGTCTCGGCAATGGCCGCTTCAAGGTCGCGATCGTAGTGCAGCAAAGCTTGTGGGGGTTTCGCATGGCCAAGTTTGGCGGTGAGTTCGCTGACCCCATCGCCTCCCGTGGCAACGGTGGCGACGACGGGGATGCCGAGTTCTTCGGCCAGCGCCGGGATGTCAACAATGACGCCGCGCGCTGCCGCTTCGTCATGCATGTTGAGCGCCAGCACCATGGGTATGCCGAGTTCGGCCAGTAGTGCGGTCAACGTCAAGGTTCGGCGCAAATTCTTGGCGTCGCCAACTTGCACCAGACAATGCGTTTTTTCGTTGAGCAGGGCGCTCATCGTGGCGCGTTCATCGTCGCTGCGTGAAGGAAGTGAAAGGACTCCCGGAGTGTCGAGCAACATCATTTGGCGATCAAAGCGCGTGCTGGCACGCGTTACTTCGACGGTGGTGCCGGGATAGTTGGAGACATTTACGTAAGCACCGGTCAGTCGGTGAAAGAGTACTGACTTGCCGACGTTGGGATGGCCGAGAAGGAGGATTGCGTTGGGTGTAGTCAAAATGGTTTTAGCTTCAAGAGCAGCGGGCGATGGCGGTTTCCAGCCAATCCTGCGTGATTTCACCCGTGCGCTGAGCGCAAGGGCGACGTTGGGCGTCAAGGACGAGGGTGTGCGGCAGGGCTCCTGCCGGGTTGCCGAAGCGGGCGAGTAGACCACGCGGTTCACTCGGTCCGGTAAGGGCGATGGTCGGTGGGCGAAGCGCGGCCAGGACGGGATCGGGGGCGGTCAGCGTTTCACTGGGTTTGTGCAGGGCAATGGTGATGATGCGGGCCTTGTTGTTCCGGGCGTTATCGGCCAGCAGAGGCATTTCGCGAACGCAGGGCGGGCAGTCGAAACGCCAGAAATTGATGACGCTGGTTTTTGCCGGCAACTGCGATAGCTGGACAAATTTCCGGCCGTCGGAGAGTTCGAAATCGAGCATCATTTTTGCCGTGTTTTCCGCGTTGACCGCAGGCAATGCAAAAAGCCCCGCCGTGAGGGCGAGGCAAATTTTTAAAGGAACGGGCCTTGTCTGTTTCACAGGGTAAATTTGACGCCGCCGTAGATCAGGCGGCCACGGTTGGGGCCCCAGATCTGGGTGACGTCATATTCCCCGGCGCTATCAACCCAGAGCATATTTTCTTTGTCCGACTGTTTGAAGTCGAAGACGTTGTCGACGCCCATGAAAACGCCCCACTGCTTGTTCACGCGGTACTCGCCGCGCAGGTCAGCCACCCAGTAGGAGGGACTCTCGTCCATCTTTTTGCTGCCGTCAAAGTTGTAGCGCTGATTGTTGGCATAGTCATAAAACTTGGCCAGGTCCATCGGGCCGGTCCATGTGCCGCGCAGCATGCCGGTCCATGGCCCGTTTTCGTAATCAAGCCGCAGGTAGGCTCGGGTTTCGGGGCGGGCAAAGGCGAGCGTGCCGGGTTCTTCGAAATGGTATTTGAAGTGTTCGGCAGCGACGGTGGTTTCGAGTTGCGGGGTGATCTTGTAGGTCAGGGTGATATCGCCACCGGCCACCGTCACCGGCTTTTTGGCGGAGGTGAACAAGGTAATCGCCTGGCCGGTCACTGGATCGGTGGCGCCGGAGTCAAGCAGGGCCATGTTCTTGATCTTGTTGTAATTCAGCGAGCTGACCATGGCCAGGCGGTCGCCAGCATATGAGAGCGCGTAGGAAGCGTTGTCTGAAATCTCCGCTTCCTTGATGTTACTGACGATACGTGTTGTATCGAGAATACCATGATCCTGTTCAAAGAACGAGGTTGGGGCACGGAAGCCGCGACCAACCGCAAAGCGGCTGTTCCATTCGTGGTTGTGGTTCCACAGCATATTGACGCGTGGGCTGGTGATGCCGCCAAAGACATTGTGATTGTCGTAGCGCACGGAGCCATTAAACTCAAGGACACCATCGAGGACGGCGCGGTAGGCCTGCAAAAAGACACCGGGCGTCTTATATTTGTAGTTGTCGATCCCGTCATTGACCGCGCCATTGGAGTCACTGCCGGTGCTGGCCAGATCTTCATAGCGATAGGTAACGCCGGTGGTGACCAGTGTTTTGCCGATTGGCTGCTGCGTGCTGGCTTCCAGGTAATACTGAGTTTGATCCGCTTTATAGACGGATTTTTCATAGTAGGAATCCTGCTTGTGTTTGGCCATGCCGAGCGCAAAGCGCATCGTGCCTTCGCCTAGTTTATGGGTTGCGCTGGTGACGAACTGTTTGCGGTCGGTAAAGATGATTTCGGACATGCCGCCCAGACCATCGTTATAGAACTTTCCGGCCTGACCGTTTGACAGCGTATCGGTACCGGAACCATCCGGCGTTACCCAGCCCCGCGGATCCGGCGAGGCATTCTTGCCCTTGCTCCAGTCGAATGGGTTGCCCGATTCGTTGTTCCTGACCTGGTTGTAATTGGTGCCCATGGCGCCACCCATGCGTTTTTCATCGACGATGTCGAAGCGGCCACGGATCTTAAAGCCGCCCAGATCGTCAATGAAAAAGCCCAACCCGCCGAGGTTGCGTTTGTAGCCGGTGTACTCCGAAACCGAGTTGTCGTCGGCGTCGACCGTATCGTGCTGATTGTGGTTGAAGTTTGCAGTCAAAGCGCCGCCGGTAAAGGCTTTGGCACCAAAGAGTTCAGTGTTCATCTGGCCAAAGGAAGCCAATTGCTGGTTAGCCAGAAATTCATCTTTGATGGGTCGGCGGGTAATGATATTGACCGATCCCGCCAGGGCTTCCGGTGCGATCAGGCTGGTCCCGGCACCACGCGATATTTCGATGCGCTCAAGGCCGCCAAGGGCCACGCTGTCGAGACCGTAGGCCGTGGACACCGATGAAAAAATCGGGATGCCGTCGATGAGCAGTGTGGTGTAGCGACCGGGCAGATTGTTGAGCACGACATTTCGGACGTTGCAGATCGAACATTCGTTCTGGACCGAAATGCCTGGACGTTTGTCGAGCGCCTCAGTCAGCATCGTTGCGCCGGTTTTTTCCAGCTCGCGTGCGCCGATCGATTCGGTGGCGATGATTTCATCGCGTAGCACCGGCTTGGCGCCGATGCTTTTCCCGGAACTGACGGTAATTTCGCCAAGCTCCTTGTCGGCCAGCGCCGGGCCGGCGAAGGCAAGAAGTACCGCCAGACTGAGCGGCTTGGGATCGAAGTTGTGCATGGTGAAGCCCCCTGAATCGTAAGACGTCAATTTTTGGCCGGTGCGCTCTGTGGCGTCTTGCCGGCTACTACTTCACGCTGGCTATTGCGTTGTTTCGCCCGGCTGGGTAACAAAGCCGATCTTGCTCAGCCCGGCCCGGCGGGCGGCGCTCATTGTTTCGGCGACTGCTTCGTAGCGCGTGTTGCGGTCGGCTTTGAGGTGCATTTCGACGTTGGCATCCTTGGCGACGGCATCGCGGAAGCGGGTTTCGAGAATGTTGCGGTCAACCGCCTCGGTGCCAACAAAAACGGCATCGTCGGCGGTGATCGAGACCTGTAGCGTCATCGGCTTTTCCGGCGTCGGTGTGCTGGCGGCGCGAGGCAGGTCGACCTTGACCGAGTGCGTCATCAACGGCGCGGTAATGATGAAGATGATCAACAGCACCAGCATCACGTCGACCAGCGGCGTCATGTTGATTTCGGCGGTCGGCATCTGGTGGTTCTGCGAGTTGAAGCTACCCATCGACATTTAGGCCACCTCGGCTGCGGCACGGGCGCGCATCGGGTGAATCTGGGCGCTATTGGCGGCGAACGGCTTGCCGATGGTGAAGAAGGCGTGCAGGTCGTGGGCAAAGGCATCCAGATCGGCCAGGATGACGCGGTTGGCGCGGGTGAAAGCGTTGTAGGCAAAGACGGCAGGCAGCGCGACGGCAAGGCCGGCGGCCGTCATGATCAGCGCTTCACCAACCGGGCCGGCGACCTTTTCCAGCGCTGCCTGGCCGGAGAGGCCGATCGCGACGAGGGCGTGATAAATCCCCCAGACCGTGCCGAAAAGACCGACGAAAGGTGCGGTGGCGCCGGTGGTGGCGAGCAGGGTCAGGCCGTTTTCCATGGTTGCCTGGGTGCCGGACAGTTGCTGGCGCAGGGCGCGTTCCATTTGCTCGGCTGGGTCGAAGCGGGAAGCCAGACGGCCGGTGACCGCTTCGCAGTCGTGGTTGCAGCAGTTGGCCTGCTCCGCCAGTTGGGCAAACGGGCTGGCCGGATCAACGGCACGCAGGCGTTCGATGCCTTCGGCAACGCTGCTCGCCGCCCAGAAGGTGGCCATGGCGCGGGCAGCGCGGCGCATCGTCCACCAGTCCCAGGTTTTGGCCAGAATCAGGTACCAGCTGGCGATCGACATCAGGGCGAGAATGACCGCGACCGAGTGCGAAATGGCGTCGCCGCTGGCCCACAGATGGGCAAAGCCGAAGGCGTTTTCTTGTGCTGTTTCCTGCATTTTTATTGCTCCAATTTGAAAATGATCGGGACCAGAACCCAACTTTGAACCGGCTCAAGGCCGCGTTTGGCCGGTATGAATTTCCAGCGTTTTACCGTGTTGACCGCAGCATCGTCGAGTCGCTGGCTGCCTGAAGACGTTCGAATTTCAACGCTGTCCGCCGAGCCTTGCGGATTTACCGAAACGCGTAGGATGACCTTGCCTTCTTCACCCATGCGCCGGGAGAGCGGCGGGTAGGACGGTGCCGGATTCTTCAGATAGTCGGCATCGAATCGGGCTTGAACGATGGGTGCTTCGGCGGGCGGTGCGGCGGGGGCTGGTTTGACTTCCGGCGGTGCGGCGACGGGCGCGGACGGGGCCGGTACGGTGCTGGTAGTGGCTTCGATCGGCGGCGTGGGGGTTTTCGGCGCCGGGGTGCGCTGTTGTTTGACCGGCTGTGGTTTGATGACCGGGAGCGGCTTGGCTTCCGGCGGTTTTTGCACCTCGGCAGCCGGCAGCAGGTCGACCACCATAGGTATTTCCATGATCTGCGGCACGATTGTCTTGGCGGCAAGAATCAGCAGAAAAATGCCGACATGCAGACCAATGACGACACCGAGCAGGCCGCTGCGCTTGGTGGAAAACGGGGTAGACAAAGCGTAACTCATGAACTTTTTTTCAGGTTGCGCCGGCGATGCTCAGGGAAAAAACCCTTGGCTCGCTGGCTTTTGGCTTGCTGGCTACGGGGAACGAGAGGTTTACAACGAAGAGAAACTATTTGGTCAGGATCAACTTGTTCTCGCGGGTGACGCGCAACAGGTAACGCTGGCCGGCATGTTCGATTTCGACAGCGGGGGCACCACGAAACAATTGCTCGCTGTCGACGCGGGGGCGATCCGCCGTGTTTTCGACCGGCTGGGCGGGGTAAGGGGGTTTTTGCGGCAGGTTCATTGGGATACCGAATACAAACGAGAATGGGTCGCATTATTCTGTAATTGAGAATCAGTGTCAACAACTAGCAGGCTCATTTATGCTTGGGTGATCGCGGCAAAAGGGCTGATCGGTTGCGCCGAGCAAGCGACTGACCAAGCAGCCCTCAAAAAATCAGCCGCTATCGCAATCGCCGCCGGTTTAAAAACTGGCGCGCAGGCCGAGCCGGAAGGTGCGTGGTTCCAGCGGATGCACCAGCTTGCCGTCGATACCACCGCCGCAACTGCCGCCCAGCGTTTCGTTGCGGGTGCAGGCGCCGCCCCAGTATTCGATGTCGTTGGCCGTTTTGTCGAACAGGTTGAGCACGTCGAGCGTTACCTGCAGCTTGGGGCTGAAGCGGTAGCCGGCCTTCAGGTTGGCCATCCAGAAGGCGGTCGATTTCTGTTCGGCCGTTTCCTCCAGCGCGTAGGCGCCGAGGTAGCGCAGGCGCAGGCCGCCGAACCACGAGCCGCCGTTGTCGGCGGTCAGCGCCAGCGAGGCGGTGAGCGGAATGGCATTCGGCACGTGGCGGCCGCCATTGTCCAGGTTGGCTTCCTTGAAGCGGGCTTGTGACCAGGCAATATCGGCATCGATGATCCAGCCGTCGAGCGGCGTAATGTAGTTTGACCATTCAACGCCATGCCGTTGCGAGGCGCCTTTCGGCTCGGTGATGCCTTCATCGCCGATGAAGACCAACTCCGAGGCCAGTTCCATTTGCCAGACCGACAGGCTGCTGCTCCAGCCCTTGAGCGGTGCAGCGCGCATGCCAAGTTCGCTGCCCCTGGCCTTGACGATCAGCGGTACGGCCTCGGCGGCCTAACCATCCTGCGGATTGATTCGGGCGGTAGCGCCGCGCGCGTCGTTGCTGTGGAAACCGTGCCCCCAGTTGGCGTAGAACTCGGTCCGGCCGAGCAGATTGAAGGGGCCGAAGACGACGCCGAGCTTCGGGCTGGTCTGCCCGGCTTCGGTGCTGCCGCCGTTGTCCATGTTGTACTGGCCGGCGAGGGGGGTGGCCTGGGCGCGAATCTGGTCGCGGCGCAGGCCGAGGCTGGTGCGCAGCCAGCCGGTCCATTGCGTGCGGGCTTCGAAAAGGGCGGCGATGGCCGTTTCCTCGATACGGTCTTCGCGCACAGTGGCGGTACGGCGACGGCTTTCGGTGGTGTACAGGCCGACCTTGCTGATCCGGTCGTGGCGCAGTTGCAGGCCGGCGGTGATTTCGGTGTCTTTCCAGTTTGGCCCGAGGAACCATCTCTGGCTGGCCTGGCCGCCCCAGACCGTGCGCTCGTCGGTCTGTTCATGCTGGTCGCCTTGCGCACCGCTGATGTAGCCGGAGGGGGCGGAGAACAGGTTGAGGCCGTAGTCGATGACGTAAAGACTGGCCTTGCGGGCGCCCGTCGCAGTGGTCTGCGCCCAGTCGCCGGCCAGGCTGTAACGGTGAGTCTTGCCGCCGTCGTTGGCGGAGAGTGCGCCGTAGCGGCCAATTTCACCACGGGTAATGGCGCGTTCGGGCACGTGTTCGGTCGCCGTCCAGTCGGCTTGATAAGCCATGCCGGTCAGGGAAAAACCGTTGGCTGCCGTACCGGAAGTCAGGCGCAGCACGCCGTTATACTTTTTGAGATTTTCCGGCTGCTCCCAGGGGCCGTCGTTACCGCTGACTTCGAGGGCGCCGAGCAGATTGAAGCCCTTGAATTCGTGGCCACCCGCAGCCAGCACGCGACGGTAGTTGTTTTGACCGAGGCCGATGTCGACAAAGCTGTGGTCGAGTTGGCGCAGGTATTCGATGCGGGCGCTGCCGGTGGTAGCGAAATCGCCATCTTCGGCGGCATAAACCCCCTTGCGGTATTTGACGCTGCCAATCAGTTCGGGAATCAGGAAATTGAGATCCATGTAGCCCTGGCCGTGGGCGTGGCTGAGCATATTGACCGGCATGCCCATCAGGTGGGTGGCGAAATCGCTACCGTGGTCGAGATTGAATCCGCGCAGAAAATACTGGTTGGCCTTGCCATCGCCCGAGTGCTGGGTGACGACCATGCCGGGAATGGTTTCGAGCACTTCGGCCGGGCGCAGCAGCGGGCGGTTGGCGAGCTGCTTGGCGGTCACCGTGCCTTCGGTAGCCGAATCGGCGACGCCGGTCAGATCATGGCTGCCACTGCTGACGGTGACTTCCTGCAGGGTGGGCAGCCCGGCAGCGTGCAAGTTGCTGGAAAAAGCCAACACTACGGCGGTGGCAAACAGCGACGGTTTGCCGGAGTGGTTTTGGGGGAGGCGGGCTAAAGCATTCGAGGGCATGGCGATTCTCCGGGCGAGGGAGCGGAGAATCGAAGGGGGGCGCCGGACGCAGGGCGGCAGCAAGGGGCAGAATATCCCGATGCTGAACGAACCCCACGAACGAAAAAAAGCAGCTGCACGCACAAACCTCTCGTCAAGGACACCCCGCCCCATCTTTGGTTGGAAAGTTGTTGCGGCAGGTCTCCTGGCTCTCGGTTCATCGCGCTTCGCCGCCTTCCCGGTGTGAACCAGTGGCAAGAATGGCGAAGCGCTCGCCGATAACAGTTGCGGGGGCAGCCCCGGATTTCGAGTCGGACTCGGCACCGGATTCCCTTTTAATCCCCACAGGGGGGAACCTTCAACAGCTGCCGATTCTAATGGCATGACGGATTGGGCGCCAAGCGTGATGCTACTACCGGTAGTGGTTTGTATTTGGTATGGCTACTGTATACGGTATATTCGGCCAGGATAAGGGCTTGTTGCCCAGGTTCAAATATCACTGGCTGGTGGTATGAACTTGGTTAGCATTGCGCCATAAATGGAGAAATAATTGAATGGACAACAGCATCTGGTACGCCTGGTTCGACGGGGCGACGAAGCATAGCAATCCGGGGATTCGCGGTATCGGTGCGCTACTCAAAGGCCCGGCCGGGGAGATTTTCGAGATCGCTCAGGAAATTGGCCAGGGAACGAACAACGAGGCCGAATACTGCGCGCTGATGGCCGTGCTCGATGCGGCCGTCACGGCTCAGGTGCAGAACCTCATCGTCTATGGCGATAGCCAGCTCGTCATCAAGCAGGTCAACGGCGAATGGTTGATCAATGCACC
>JAUYQT010000679.1 GCA_030697085.1 Azonexus sp.
CTGTTTCGATTAGTGCAAGGGGGTCGGGCTTACTGGTTAAAAACAAAAAACCTGGTCACGAATCCAACGATATTGCATCCAGAAACCTCGAGCGCCCATTTCAAATATCAAATTTCGTGACCTTCAACGCCCCTGACGCAACGGGGCACTCGCATCAACCAAGCCAAATTTGATCGACACCACTCTTATGGCGCGTTCCCTGACTTTTCTTTTCATCCTGTACAGCTTCTGGCTACTGCTATCGGGCTTCTTCACGCCCTTCCTGCTTGCCTCCGGAGCCGGCTCGACCTTCGCCATCTGGCTCCTGGCCCGCCGTATGGATGTCATCGACCGCGAAGGATTCCCCATCCAGCTCGGCTGGCGCGCTTTCGTTTCCTATTGGCCCTGGTTGGCCAAGGAAATTTTCAAATCTGCCTGGGACGTCACCAAACGCATCATCGATCCGCGCCTCCCCATCTCACCGACGCTGATCGAGTTTGCGCCCACACAAAAGACTGACCTTGGCCTGGTTATCCATGCCAACTCGATCACCCTGACACCAGGCACCATCGCCATTGAGGTTGAACCCGGCCGCTTCCTCGTCCACGCCTTGACGCGCGAAGGCGCTGAAGGTCTTGCCGGCAGCGAAATGGACCGTCGCTGCACCGAACTGGAAACCGCCTGAACATGCTCGCTGCAACCACGCTTGCCCTGCTGGTCACCGTTACGCTTGCCCTCGTGCGCGCCGTGCTCGGCCCAACTGTTTTCGATCGCCTGCAGGGCGCCAACACAATCAGCACCTGCGCCATGCTCCTGATCGCCGTTCATGGCTTCTTCGCTGGCCGCCCGGAGTTTCTCGATCTGGCGCTGGTGTACGGCCTGCTTAACGTTATCGGCGTCATCGCCATCCTTAAATTCTTCCGCCAGGGCGACCTCGGCGCCGAACAAGAAGAAATCAAATGAGCGAACTGGTCGATATTCTGAGCGGCCTCTGCCTGCTCGCCGGCGCTTTCTTCTGCGTTGTCGGCGGCATCGGCCTGATACGCATGCCCGATTTTTTCACCCGCATGCATGCCGCGAGCGTGACCGAAACGCTTGGCGCCGGGCTTATTCTGCTCGGTCTGACACTGCAGTCTGGTTTCACACTGGTCACCGTCAAGCTACTTATGATCGGGCTGCTGATTTTCTTTGCCAGCCCCACCGCGAGCCATGCCCTCGCCCGAGCCGCTTTGCTGCGCGGCGTCAAACCCAAGCTTGCCAACGCGGAGGATGCATCATCGAAACCCTGATCATTGATACGCTGCTGGTCCTGATGGTGATTGCCGTTCTGGCCCTGGCGCGTACCCGCAACCTGTTCACTGCGGTTGTCCTTTCCGGCGTTTACAGCTTTCTCATGGCCACCGTGATGCTCACCCTTGATGCCGTCGATGTGGCGATGACCGAGGCCGCGGTCGGCGCCGGGCTGTCAACCGTCTTGCTGCTCGGCGCACTGCATCTGTGCAAAAGCGAAGAAGCCAAGCCAATGCACCGTCCGTGGCTACCCCTTGCCGTTTCGGCGTCGACCGCCGTGCTGCTGATTTACGGTGCCATGGGGCTACCTGACTTTGCCGACCCCATGGCCCCGATCCATCAGCACGTCGCGCCGCGCTATCTGCAAAATGAGGTCGACGTGCCCAATGTCGTCACGGCAGTGCTGGCCAGTTTCCGTGGCTACGACACCCTCGGCGAAACCACCGTTGTATTCACCGCGGGCGCCGGCATCATCGCCCTGCTGCGGCGGCGCAAACAGAAACTTAACCCCGATGAAAAATGATCTCGTCCTGCGGGTCGTCGGCAAGTTGATGATCCCTTTTATTCTGCTCTTCGCCCTCTACGTACAGTTTCATGGTGACTTCGGGCCGGGCGGCGGCTTCCAGGCCGGCGTCATTTTTGCTGCCGGCATCGTTTTTTACGCCTTGATCTTCGGCCTGGGCAATGCACGCAAGGTCGTTCCGGACTGGCTGGTCGAAAGCATGCTGGCCAGCGGCGTGCTTATCTATGCCGGGGTCGGCATTGCCGGCTTGCTGCTCGGCGGCAATTACCTCGACTACTTTGTCCTCGACCACGACGCCATTCACGGTCAGCACCGCGGCATTTTCTGGGTCGAAGTCGGGGTTGCCGTCACGGTAAGCGGCGTCATGCTGAAAATTTTCTACATGTTCGCTTCGCGTGGCAACTTTGATGCCGAGAACGAAGCCGACGCCAGGACAGGTGATTGAAAATGTTCAATGACTTTAGCCACCTGAGCTACTTCATTACGGTCATCCTGATGGTGGCGGGCCTGTTTATCGTGATTGCCCGCGGCAACCTGATCAAGAAGCTGATCGGCCTTTCGATCTTCCAGACCTCGGTTTACCTGCTCTACCTCGCCCCGGCCAAACTGCTCGGCGGCACGGCGCCGATTCTTTCAGAACACTACACGATCTACTCAAATCCGCTTCCCCACGTCCTGATCCTCACCGCGATTGTCGTCGGCGTTGCAACGCTGGCCCTGGGGCTGGCGCTTGCCGTACGCATTCGTGAAGCTTACGGCACCATTGAAGAAGACGACGTCATCGCCATGAGCAATGCAGACGACCACGCCGAGGAAAAACACGCATGAGTCTTGCCCAGCATCTGCCCGCCTTGCAGGTCATTCTGCCGCTGGTGTCGGCCCCGCTTGCCGTCCTTTTCCGCCATCGCGGTTTTGCCTTCATCATTGTTACTGCCGGCGCCTGGGCCGCTTTCGCCATCGCCATCGGGCTCTGGCTGCAACTTGACCAACTGGATGGCGCCAGCATCTCTTATCAAATCGGTAGCTGGGCGCCACCCTGGGGAATCGAATATCGCGTTGACCGCCTGAGCAGTTTTGTCCTGCTGCTCGTTTCCGGCATGGCTGCCCTGGTCCTGCCCTGGAGCCACGCCAGTATTAAGCGCGAAATTCCGCAGGATCAACACTATCTTTATTACGCCATGTTCGGCCTCTGCCTGACTGGCCTGCTCGGCATCACGATCACCGGCGACGCTTTCAATATTTTTGTCTTTATGGAAATTTCCTCACTCTCCACCTACGTCCTGATCGCTCTCGGCCGCGACCGCCGCGCCCTCGCTGCCTCGTTCCAGTATCTGATCATGGGCACTATCGGTGCCACGTTCATTGTCATCGGCATTGGCCTGCTCTACCTGATGACCGGCACGCTGAATCTCGCTGATATGGCACTTCGCCTGCGCGATGTCGAAAGCTCACGCCCGGTACTCGCCGCGCTCGCCTTCATCACCGTCGGGGTTTCTCTCAAGCTCGCCCTTTTCCCCTTGCATCAGTGGCTACCCAACGCCTACACCTACGCCCCCTCGGCGGTGACCGCCTTCCTCGCCGCCACGGCAACCAAGGTTTCGGTGTATGTACTGATCCGCTTCTATTTCTCGGTCTTTGGCGAAAGCCTGGTTTTCGACAAGCTGCCCTTGCCCCAGGTCATGCTCTGGCTTTCCTTGATCGCCATGTTCGTCGCCAGTTTCGTCGCCATTTTTCAGGACAACCTCAAGCGCCTGTTTGCCTATTCCAGCGTCGGCCAGATGGGTTACATCACGCTCGGGCTCTCCTTCGATTCAGTGAATGGCCTCACCGCCTCGATCATTCACCTGTTCAACCACGGCATTGCCAAGGGTGCCATTTTCCTGCTGATCGGCGGCATCGTTGCCACCACCACCTTCCGTGGCGGCGTCCCCACTGTCCTGACTTTCGACCGCCTGGCCGGGCTCTCCAAACGCATGCCATTGACCTGTTTCGGCATTGTCATCGGCGGCCTGTCGCTGATCGGCGTGCCGGGCACCGCCGGCTTCATCAGCAAATGGTTCCTCATCGTTGCGGCACTGGAAAAGGGCCAGTTCTGGCTGGTTGGTGCAATTCTCGCCAGTTCGCTACTCGCTGTCGCCTACGTCTGGCGCTTCGTCGAAGCCGCCTACTTCCGACCCGCACCGGCGGGGCAGGAGGCATGCGCTGAAGCCTCCCTCACCCTGCTGATTCCAGCCGGCTTGCTGGTCGTGGCGACGATCTGGTTTGGCCTCGACACATCGCTCACCGTCGGCTCCGCCCTGGAAGCTGCGCAGCACCTGGTACGCAACGGAAAATGAACGTCGACACCCTGATCCTCATCGCCCTCGGACTGCCGCTGCTCGGCGCAGTCGGCATCGCGCTGGCCGGCCGCCAGCCCAATCTGCGGGAAGGCATTACGCTGACCACCGCCGTCATCCTCTTCGCCTGTGTCGCGCAATTGCTCGACCCGGTACTGGCCGGCCTGCGTCCAGAGGTCACGCTGCTCGAGCCTTTACCCGGCCTGCCGATCAGTTTCCGCGTTGAGCCACTCGGCATGTTGTTTGCACTGATCGCCTCCGGGCTGTGGATCATCAATTCGATCTACTCCATCGGCTACATGCGCCACAACAAGGAACAGAACCAGACGCGTTTTTACGTCTGCTTTGCCCTCGCCATCGCCGCTGCGCTGGCCATCGCCTTTGCCGCCAATCTGCTGACCCTGTTCCTGTTCTACGAAGTGCTGACGCTGATCACCTACCCGTTGGTCACCCACGCCGGGACGGAAAAAGCCCGGCAAGGCGGGCGGACCTATCTCGCCATCCTGATGGGCACCTCGGTACTTTTCCTGCTGCCGGCAGTGATTTACACCTGGTATCTCACCGGCACCACGGAGTTCCGTCCGGGCGGCATCCTGCCCCTCGGCATGGACAAGACCGAAGTGGCCATCCTGCTCGCGCTATTCATGTTCGGCATCGGCAAGCCGGCACTGATGCCCTTCCACCGCTGGCTACCGGCCGCGATGGTGGCGCCAACGCCCGTCTCGGCACTACTCCACGCTGTTGCGGTGGTCAAGGCCGGTGTCTTTTCGGTGGTCAAGGTAGCGATCTATGTCTTCGGTCTCGACCAGCTCGCTGGCGCCACCGACTGGCTGGTGGCGATTGCCGGCTTCACCATCATCGCCGCCTCGGTGGTCGCGCTATTTGCCGACAACCTGAAGCGCCGACTGGCCTACTCAACGGTCAGTCAGCTCTCCTACGTCATCCTCGCCGTGGCCATCCTGGCGCCGCTTTCGCTCGTCGGTGCGACGCTGCATATCGCTGCCCATGCGTTCGGCAAAATCACCCTGTTCCTCGCTGCCGGTGCCATCTATACGGCAGCACACAAGACCGAGGTCAGCCAGCTTGACGGTATCGGTCGCCGCATGCCCTGGACAATGACCGCCTTCGCCATCGGCGCTTTGTCGATGATCGGCCTGCCGCCGGCTGCCGGTTTTATCAGCAAGTGGTACATGGTTTCCGGCGCCATGGCACAAGAACACTGGGTGGCGCTAGCCGTCATCCTGGTCAGCACACTGCTCAATGCCGGCTATTTCCTGCCCATCATCTACCGCGCCTTCTTTCGTCCGCTTTCCGCCGAGGCCGCCGCCCACCCGCACGGCGAAGCGCCGCTGGCCATCGTCATTGCGCTGACCTTCACTGCAGCCGGCACGCTGGCCCTCTTTTTCTTCCCCGATGTGCCGCTGGCCCTGGCGCAGCAATTAGTGGAGGCACGATGAGCACTCAAGCCCATTGGCTCGACGACAAACGCAATATCAAGCTGCTCTGGCGCGGTTTTCTTGTCATTTTTGCGTTGACCGTAGCAGCCGGCTTTTTCGTCGACCTGCATCCGCATTTTGAAATTGAAAGCTGGTTCGGCTTCAACGCGGCCTATGGCTTCATCACCTGCGTGCTGATGATTGTCGGCGCCAAGGGTCTGGGGCTGCTGCTCAAGCGGCCGGACACCCATTACGAGCGAGACGAGAAGCATGACTAGCGGCCTCATCCTCCACCCGGCGCTGATCATGATCGTCGGCGCCCTGCTATTACCCTGGCTGCGCGGCATGGCACGCAACGTCGCCATTTTGCTCATCCCGGCCCTGGCACTGGCTGCGCTCTGGCTACTGCCCGAAGGCCGCCTCTGGGAAATCAGCTGGCTCAACTATCAACTCGCCCCGCTCTCCATCGACAAGCTGTCTCGCCTCTTCGCCACCATCTTCTCGTTGATGGCATTCGTCGGCGGCCTCTTCGCCTTGCGCCAGGAGAGCAAACTCGAAATCCCCGCTGCCTTCCTCTACGCCGGCTCTGCCATTGGCGTGGCGTTGGCCGGTGATCTGGTCACCGTATTTATCTTCTGGGAGTTGATGGCCGTTGGCTCGACACTGGTGCTATGGAGCTCCGGCACCCCAGCCGCGTGGGCCGCGAGCAAACGCTACGCCATGATCCATCTGGCCGGTGGTGTCATTCTCTTTGCCGGTGTGGCCGGCCATTTGGTGACGACCGGCGATGCAATCTTCACGCGCATGCAGCCCGACTCCGTCGCCCACTGGCTGATCCTGATCGGCTTCCTGATCAACGCCGGCGCCCCGCCTCTTTCTGCCTGGCTGCCAGATGCCTACCCGGAAGCCTCGTGGAGCGGCACCGTATTCCTTTCGGCCTTCACCACCAAAACTGCCGTTTACGTCTTGCTGCGTGGTTTTCCCGGCACCGAAATCCTGATCTGGGTCGGCATTTTCATGATTCTCTACGGCATCGTCTATGCGCTACTGGAAAACGACATGCGCCGCATCCTGGCCTACGCGATCGTGAATCAGGCTGGCTTCATGATCACCGGTATCGGTATCGGCACCGAAATGGCCTTGAACGGCGCTGCCGCACACGCTTTTAGCTCCATCATCTACACGGCACTGCTGCTGATGTCGGCGGGCGTCGTCCTCTCCGCCACCGGCCGACGAAAATGCTCGGAACTTGG
>JAUYQT010000727.1 GCA_030697085.1 Azonexus sp.
CAATGAATTGCACTTTGGGGTTCTCGGCGATCTTGCCCTTGTAGTAATCGACCAGCGCATCGACGGTTTGATACGTCGTTTCGGCCTTGCCGATTTCGGCGACGAAGATGGGATATTTTTCCTGGAGCAGGGTTTGTTTCATCTTGAATTCCGTAGTTGAGGTGTCGAAAGATAGAATATTAGCGTTTGATGATTCGTTTTAGTAGGAAAGCTTGATCTCGATTGAGCTCTCCGGCCCGCTCAGCTCAAAAGCGCTATCGACAAACTTGGGTGGCCCCATAACTTTTGGGTTGTTGGAAAGGCCGTAACCCTCGGTCGGAAACATGCCGAAACGCAGGCCCAGCTTGCTATCCGAATCGGCGTCGTGATAAGCCATGATGGCGTAGCGGCCTGGTGGCAAGGCCATGAAAGCAAGCTTGAGATCGCCTTTTTGGGCCGGCACGGTGACAACGGCGACGGCGCGATCCTCCTTGCGAAAGGTCTCGGGTTCGCGATAAATCGAGGCGCGAATTTGGCCCGTGCTGTCACGAACATCCTTCAGCGTGACGATCAGCCGGGATTCATCGGCCTGTGCCGAGATTGCCCCGAACAGGCAGCCGACCAGACAACCCAGCAGCATTCGCCGTAATGAGAAGCCGAAAGCGGGGGATTTTTTCATCAATTATTGGACTCAGTGGGTAGGGTCGTTGCCATGGTGGCGGCGCTCAATCGGGAAGCGATTGAGCTGATTTCGATTTTGACGAGTGATGGCCATTCGCACAAATTTTCCTATTGATGGTTTTTACTGGCTTTCAAGTCTGAATGCGGCCCTGACTTCAGGCAGCATCCTTTTCGTCGCTGCCAATAATCAATCGCGCATCGGTCAGAAAGGTGTGGGGCGGAATTTCCAGGTTGGTCGGGGCCGGCTTGTTTTTGAATACCCGCCCGGCGAAATCGAAGGTTGAACCGTGGCAAGGGCAGAGAAAGCCACCGGGCCAGTCGGCGCCCATCGATGCCTCGCCGGCCTCAAATGCCTTGGAGGGCGAGCAGCCGAGGTGGGTACAAATGCCGACAGCGACCAGTA
>JAUYQT010000731.1 GCA_030697085.1 Azonexus sp.
TTGGTCTCACCGACAACCTGCTTGAAATGGTGCTGCATGGTCAACGCCTGCGTGCCGAAAAAGAGCAGCAACTCGAACAACTGGTCGAGACCGCGCACTCCATCCTGCGCTACTACGAAAGCGAAGCACAGGCCGGTCGCCTGAGCGATAGCGAAGCCCGCCGGCAGGCGATTCAAACGATTCGTCCGCTACGTTACAACGAGCAGGAATACTTCTGGATTCACGATCTCGGCCAACCGGTGCCGCGCATGGTGATGCACCCGACCGTACCTAATCTCGACGGCACCGTCCTCGACACACCAAGCTTCCTGCGTGCCACATCAAACCGTCACGGCTCGGAAGGCAGCTTCCACCCGCTCAACGGGGACAACCTGTTCGTCGCCATGAACGAAGTGGCGACCTCACCCACCGGCAAGGGTTTCGTCACCTACGAATGGCCCAAGCCGGTCGCCTCGGGCGGCGTCACCATCGATCTTTACCCCAAACTTTCCTTTGTCAAAAACTTTGCGCCGTGGGGCTGGGTCATTGGCTCGGGTATCTACATGGATGCGTTTGAAGCAACCTACTGGCGCGAAGTGCAGATCAACCTGGTCAAAGCCGGCATCTGGCTGGCTTTGTTCGGCCTCATCGTGTGGGCCATTTTGCGCACCATCATTCGACCGCTGCGCATGCTTCAGGATTCGATTAATGGCCTGCGCAATAATGCCGACAGTGTGGTCAATCTGCCGGTAGACCAGCCGCAGGAGTTCGAACAGTTAGGGAGCGCATTCCAGTCCCTGATCGAAGAACTGCGACACTCGCGCCAGGCCTTGCTGGCCTCGCTCAACGATCTCAGGCTGGCCGGTTCTGCGGTTGCCGAGATGTCTGAGGCGGTGGTGGTGACCGATGCCGCACGCGTCATCGTTTCGGTCAACCCGGCGTTTACGCGCATCACCGGCTATACGCCGGGCGAGGCCATCGGCCACCCCGCCAGTCTGCTCAAGTCGGGCCGCCACAATGACAGTTTTTACCAAGCCATGTGGTATCACCTCAATGCCTGCGGCTCGTGGTCCGGTGAGATCTGGAATCGTACCAGGGACGGTCGCATCTACCCTGAATGGTTGTCAATCTCGACTTCGCACGGCGCCGATGGGCGGGTGCTCAACTACATCGGCGTCTTCTCCGACATCACCGATCGCAAGCGGGTCGAAGCGGACCTGCGCATCGCCGCAACCGCTTTCGAGGCGCAGGAAGGCATGTTCATTACCGACGCCAACGGCGTCATCCTGCGGGTAAATCCCGGCTTCAGCAAGATCACCGGCTACAGCGCCGGCGAAGTGGTCGGAAAAACGCCTGCCCTGCTCAAATCCGGGCATCACGACGCAGCTTTTTATGCGGCGATGCGCGAAAATATCGAACAAACCGGCGCCTGGCAGGGCGAAATCTGGAACCGTCGCAAAAGCGGCGAGATATTTCCCGAGTGGCTGACGATTACCGCCGTAAAAGATGGTAATGAAAACGTCACCCACCACGTTTCGACGCTGACCGACATTACCCAGCGCAAGGCCGCCGAAAACGAGATCAAGCATCTGGCCTTCTACGACCCGCTGACCCGTCTGCCCAACCGCCGCCTGCTGCTCGACCGCCTGCAGCACGCCCTGTCGTCTAGCGCTCGCAGCGAAAAGGCCGGCGCGCTCCTGTTCATCGACCTCGACAACTTCAAGACACTGAACGACACGCTCGGCCACGACAAAGGCGATCTCCTGCTACAGCAGGTCGGGGAGCGTCTCGTTGCCAGCGTCCGCGATGACGATACGGTGGCCCGACTGGGCGGCGACGAGTTTGTCGTAATGCTCGAAGGGCTGAGCAAGCAGGCGGAAGAGGCCGCCGCGCAAAGCGAAGTCATCGGCGAAAAAATTGTCGCCACGCTCAATCAAACCTATGACCTCGCCGGCCACGAATACCACAGCAGCCCGAGTGTCGGCGTCGCGCTCTTTATTGGTCATGAAAGCAGTATCGAAGAACTAATGAAACGCGCCGATCTGGCCATGTATCAGGCCAAGGCGGCAGGACGCAACACGATGCGCTTCTTCGATCCGAAGATGCAGTCGATCGTCAGTGCCCGCGCCGCCCTCGAAACTGACCTGCGCGAAGCAGTCAAACAAAAACAGTTTGTCCTTCATTACCAGATGCAGGTCGATGAGACGGGCAAGCAGATCGGTGTCGAAGCCCTGATCCGCTGGCAACACCCCAGGCACGGCCTGGTCTCACCCGCCGACTTCATCCCCCTGGCGGAAGAAACCGGTCTGATTCTGCCACTTGGCCGCTGGGTACTCGAAACCGCCTGTCACCAACTCGTCGCATGGTCGCGCGACCCCGCCATGGCGCATCTTTGCATGGCGGTAAATATCAGTGCAGTACAGTGCCGTCAGGCCGATTTCGTGGCGCAGATACTGGCCGTACTGGATCACACGATGGCCGACCCCAACAAGCTCAAACTGGAGTTGACCGAAAGCATGCTGCTCGACAACGTGGAAGACATGATCACCAAAATGAATGCCCTGAAAGCCCGCGGTGTCGGCTTTTCACTCGATGACTTCGGCACCGGTTATTCCTCGCTGTCCTACCTCAAACGCCTGCCGCTCGATCAGCTAAAAATTGACCAGTCGTTTGTGCGCGAGCTACTCACTGACCAGAAAGATGCCGCAATCGCCAAGACTATCGTCGCTCTGGCCAACAGTCTCGGCTTGTCGGTCATCGCCGAAGGGGTGGAAACGGAAGCCCAGCGCGATTGCCTGGCCGCACATGGCTGCAACAGCTATCAAGGTTATTTCTTCGGGCGACCGGGACCGGCAGACACACTGCCCGGGGTGGAAGCAGCAGGCAGGAAAATAGTGAAAACGTCCTGAAAAGCGGGGGAACGCCTAGCTTCGAGCCAAGCTTGATGTGGCTCAACGACGCTGCGGCGCGAACTACAGTGCCCTCGGCATCGGGCTGGATCAGAATGTGAGCAGCTGGTTTACCGGCAAAATGCCACGGACGACGATCCCCCCGATACAAAATATCCAAGGGACTTTCAGCGCCGTTTTAGCCCGGACAAAATCTGCCCAATCTCCGCAAACAGCGGACGGGCACTAATCGTTTCCTGAGTGCAGGCAGCTTGCAGGTCGGCTAGCGTTTTTAGTGCCTTTTCCGTGTCGACCGCGCCCCGTCCCGCCGGGGGACTTGCTTCGCAGCGAAGGAAGTCCCCTTGGGGTGCAGCATTGCAGCGCTGCAGCAATTCCTCCAGCAAACAGCCAAAGGCGCGTACTTCAATGCGCTGCAATGCCTCGGCCGTAGCCTGATCTTCCGGCGCAAAGAAGGATGCGGCGCCGAAGTCACCCAACAGCGCGTTGCCTTCGTCGCAATGCAAAATATTGTGGGCGTACAAGTCGCCATGCATGATGCCTTGGGCGTGCAAATGTTCGGCGGCAGAGGCAATGCCGCGGGCGATATGCAGGACGGCAGCAAAATCAAAGCGCTTGTCCGCCGAATAGACATCGCGGGTGCAGGACTCGAAGCTGGGCGGGCCGGCGAGATTGCGGAAACTGACGTCGATCAGCGACATCACCAAACCATGCGCCTCCGCCGGGTGCTGATCAATCTTGCCGAGCAGCGGAATCAGGTTCGGATGCGTGCCGGCCCCCATGCAGGCGGTCATTTCCTTGAGCGGCAAACCATCGCTGGTCAGCGTGCCTTTGAAGATTTTTACTGCCACCGTTTGCGGGCTGTCGTTGGACAACTCGTCGCACAACCAATCCGCCTGATGAATCACCCCGGAGGCACCTTCGCCCAGTGGGTGTGCCAGTTGCAGGCGATCCCAGGCAATCGGTGCAATCGGCGTCCGCGCCAGCGACGCCAGTTCAGCGCCTTCACAAAAAGGATTGCCGGCATAGGCCAGCCAGCAAAGGCGCGGCAGGGTGAGCAACCATTCGGGCAGCGCAGTGAAGCGATTGGCCGCAATGCGCAGCAATTCCAGGCGGGTGCAAGCGGCCATTTCTGTCGGCAGATCCGATAACCGATTGCCGGCCAGCATCAGCTTCTGGAGTTGCTGGCAACGGCCAATTTCAGCCGGAAGCTCGGTGAGCTTGTTGTCGGTAAGAATCAGCCAGCGCAGGCTCGCCGGTAGCGCCGCCGCCGGCACTGTCCGAATCTGGTTGGCCTTGAAACCGATCATATCGAGTTGGGGACAATGGCCCAAAACCGCAGGCAGCTCGGTGAACTGGTTATCGGAACAAAACAGGATGCGCAGCTTGTGCAGCCGTGGCAGATCATCGGGCAAAGACGACAGCGCGTTGCCCGACAGATCGAGAATTTCAAGCGTCTCGGCGAGATCAAAAATCTCGCGTGGAAAAGCGGTCAGGCCACACGCCAATTTCAGTCGCCGGCTCCCCGCCAGTTCCCCGCAGCGTAATTGTTCAAGCGTATTCAAAGTTGCCCCACCCCAATAAAGAAGGCCCGCACGCGGCGGGCCTTCCTGAAAACAGAAAAACTGTCTGTCCGGTTACAGCAGATCGGCCGGGATATTACCGCCGTTTGCAGCCAGTTTCTGCAGCACGGTCTTGTGCAGCCACATATTCATCTGCGCCGAATCGCCCATCTTCTCGGCCGGGCAACCCAGTTCGACCGCCAGTTCCTTGCGGACGGCCAGGCTGCTATCCAGACCGAGCAGTTTCAACAGGTCGACGATTGACGTTTTCCAGTTGAGCTTTTCGGCATGGGCGCCAGCCAGTGCTTCCATCTTGGCCACGACATCCACCGCGCTGATTGCTACCGGCACCGGAGCGGCAGCGGTTTCAACGGCGGCAGGGGCAGCGGCGGCAACTTCTTCCTTCTTGTCATCACCGAAACCAAGTTTGGCCATGATGCTGCTAAAGATTCCCATATTGATTCCTTTGAACATGATTGAAAAAACTGCACCGCATCAAACAACTGGCTGAATCGAAGATGCTGGATTGCAAAACCTTGCTTGATGACATCAGAATTATAGCTTAGCCATATTTTGGCCAAGTTACATTCAACTCACAAAAACTCGGGCGCTTTCCGGACAAATCGCCCCGTGCATCAAGCATCTTGAACAGTAACTTTGCTGTGCTATTCTGCGCATTACCACAAATGTAGCAGCGGAGCTTTCAATGTCGGCAACCACGTCAATCAGAATTGACCAAACACTCTACGACCAGGCGAAAGCGGATGCCGCAGCCGAACATCGGACGATCGCTGGCCAGGTTGAATTCTGGGCCAAGCTGGGTCGAGCGGCGTTGGACAATCCCGACTTGCCGGTCAGCTTTATCGCTGAATCTTTGGCTTCGATGGCAGAACCAAGAGAACAGGCTACGCCCTTCGTCCCGAGGAGCCTCGATGCATGAGCTATAGCGTCCAGCAAACTCGACGCTTTGCCCGGCAATACAAAAAACTTCACGACAATATTGCGACCGACGTGGATTCGACAGTGGCGATTATTGCTGCCGAACCCAGCATTGGCGAACGGAAAAAGGGCGACCTTGCCAACCTCCTGGTTTACAAGTTCCGTAGTCAGGGCCAACTTTACTTGCTCGGATACACCCTCGATGAAGCGGTACGCCTTATCTATTTGGAAGCCGTCGGTCCCCACGAGAACTTCTACCGTGATCTCAAGCGGCAATAACATCAGTCGGCCAGCCGCTGGAAAAGTCCGGACAAGCATTCTTTGAAATTCAAAAAAACGCCACTCATTTGAACCTCGATTACACCACCCTCGACGTCCTGCGCACC
>JAUYQT010000742.1 GCA_030697085.1 Azonexus sp.
AAAAATGAAACAGCACGCTACTTCAAAGAATTTGTTTGATCCTGCCAAGATTGCGGCGGCGCTGGCTGCTGCGCCGGATACCGCCGTCAAGGATGCCGATAACCCGGCTTCTGGTGATTGGGATAACGCTATCAAGACTCACGGTGGCGGCGTTCCGGCGAGCGTTACTGCTTGATCCAACGCCTTCAGCGCTGCGCAGCCGCTATCCCGGCATTCTGCGGACAGTGAGCAAAGCGGAGAGTGCTGCGGTAGACCCGCAAAAGCGGACAAAAATCGCCCCGGCTCAGGAGGCGAGCCAGGTACACACATCGTCACCCCGCAACGGTCTGGCGAAGTAATAGCCTTGCCCTTCCAGGCAGCCGAGTTTCTTGAGGATTTCCTGTTCGCTGTCTTTCTCGATACCTTCGGCGACCACCTCGAGCCAAAAACTTTCAGCGAGCGCGATGATCGAGCGGGTAATCGATTCGTTGGCGGGCGTGTTTTCGATATCACGGATGAATGACTGGTCGATTTGCCGGCACGATGGCCGAGTGAATCGTTGAGCTGCTTGAAGCGGTCGACGTCGATGAACAACAGGGCGATCGAACTCCCTTTCCGGTCGGCATCCAGGCGGGCATGGCTGATCCGGTCGTTGAGCAGGCTACGGTTCGGCACGCCGGTCAGCGGGTCGTAATGCGCCAGAAAATACAGTTTGGCCTGCTTGCGCAGGGTAATCAGGTGGAGCAGGTCGTGACCATTGGCGACCCCGATATAGCGACCGTGGCTGGTCACCATGAAGCCGCTGACCAGATGCTCGATACCGGAGGCAATGATGACAGGCTGCGCATTTAGAACTCATCATCAGTTTGTTGCCGTGGGAATGAAACGCCCACGCCAGCCCCGAGTTTCGATTTGCAACTGGTTTGCCAAGTGACGACGCAGGGTAAAAACGCCACCATCGGCAATCGCCAGGCTTAGCATCCAGTTTGCGGCAGGGCCCAGGACAATCTGCTCTTTGGACATCCGCGCCTCAAGATCAACACCGGATTTGCAGATGACACCTGATATCTCGGCCCACATGCCCTCGCCGGTTTTTATGAATTTGAGTAAGAGTCTTCCGTTGCGCTCGATGATCGAAACCACCATCGGCTTGCCATCGTCCATCGAGACTTCCACCCAGCGGCTGGAAAACAAGGGGTCGCCAACC
>JAUYQT010000802.1 GCA_030697085.1 Azonexus sp.
ATTTTGTAAAACGTCTTCTTCGGCAATGGCCGCGGCTTCTTGCCAGGCGGCGGCACAACGCTTTTCGGTGGCGAGCGGAGATAGCAAGTTTTCCATCCGCGCTAGAGCCCAATGTAAATTGACCGCCGTTGGCCGGGTTGACCGCAGCAATGCCGCGGCCTGGTGCAAATGGCTATCGGAAGCATCAGCCGCCAGCGCAATGGCCAGCCCGTAAGCCGCGGTGACACCGATTAGCGGCGCGCCGCGCACCTGCATGGCGCGAATGGCGTGTGCGGCCTCATCCAGCGTCGCGATACGCACCCAATGCAGCGCATGCGGCAGGCGGGTCTGGTCGATGATGTCGATGGCGCGTTGTTCCGCATGGGCGCGCAGCGTGCGGGTGGGAATACCGTTGATGTTCATGGTTCAGATAGAGGTGGTGTGTTGGCGCAGCCAGGCGGCAAATTCGGCTTCCGGCAGATCACCGGCGGCGAGGCCGAGCATGGCGCTCACGCATTCCGCATCCTCGGCTTGCAAGACATGGCTGTTGAGTGCCAAAAAGAGTTCGGCGCAGACGAATGCGGTGCGCTTGTTGCCATCGATAAAGGGATGATTGCGGGCGATACCAAAGCCATAGGCGGCTGCCAGTGCCGGGGCATCCGCTTCGCCGTAAGCGGCGAGATTAAGTGGGCGGGCCAAGGCCGAGGCCAGGAGGCCGGCGTCACGCACGCCCGCCAAACCACCGTGTTCGGCCAGTTGGGCTTCGTGCACCGCCCAAACGACGGCTTCCTCAATCCATGTCCATTGGTTCATTTGGCAAGTTCGTGCAGTACGTTGCGGCGGGCTTTCATGATTTTTTGGGCGGCCTCCATCTGCTTTTCAAAGGCCGGGTCGTAAGGTGTCAGCCGGATGCCATCCGGTGATTCGGTGGCGTACACCGTGTCGCCTTTTTCGGCGTGCAGCTTGGTCAGAAGCTCCTTCGGCAGCACGACGCCCACCGAGTTACCAATCTGGGTCAGTTTCAGTGCGAACATGGCAATTCCTGTCTTTGTTATAACAAATGTAATACTACCGCTTTTTGCGCCGATGCTTGTCCGCAGCGCTTCCTTGGCGCATGATTTTGACCTTCTTTTTACCGTTGACCGCAGCATGCAAACGCCGATCCGCATTGATTCCCGTTTTCCCGAGATGGGCACCACGATTTTCACCGTGATGTCTCGCCTCGCCGCCGAATGTGGCGCCGTCAATCTGTCGCAGGGCTTTCCCGATTTTCAGGCCGAGCCGGTGTTGTTTGATGCGATGCATCGCCACATGCTGGCCGGGCGCAACCAGTACGCGCCGATGACCGGTCTGCCGGAGTTGCGGCAGGCCATTGTCGATAAAGTGGCGGGTTTGTACGGGCCGCGCTTTGATGTCGACAGTGAAGTCACCGTCACTGCCGGGGCGACACAGGCGATTTTTACCGCCATCGCCGCCTTCGTTCGGCCGGGCGATGAGGTGATAGTTTTCGAGCCGGTCTATGACTCGTATGTGCCGGCGATTGAAACCGTGGGTGGCACCGCCGTTTTCGCCCAGCTCAAGTTCCCCGATTACGCGCCGGACTGGGCGCAGGTGGCGCCATTGATCTCAGCCAAAACGCGGCTGATTATTCTCAATTCGCCGCATAACCCGACCGGCAGCCTGCTGACTGCGGTCGACCTGGAAAAACTGGCCAAATTGCTGCGTGGCACCAACATCGTCGTGCTCTCCGACGAAGTTTACGAACACATTCTGTTCGATGGCGAAGCGCACGCCAGCTTGTGCGGCCATCCCGAACTGGCCCAACGCAGCCTCGTCGTTTCCAGCTTCGGCAAGACCTATCACATCACCGGCTGGAAAATCGGCTACGTCGTCGGCCCGCAAGCGCTTATGGACGAATTCCGCAAGGTGCACCAGTTCAACGTTTTCACCGTGCACGCCCCGTCGCAACTGGCGCTGGCGGAATATATGCAGGACGCCTCGCGGCATCTCGGGTTGGCTGCTTTTTATCAGGAAAAACGTGATTTCTTCCGCCAGTTGCTGGCTGCGACGCCGTTCAAACTGCTGCCCTGCCGTGGCACTTGTTTTCAACTGGCCAGCTATGGTGAGATTTCCGATCTGCCGGACCGCGCCTTTGCCGAATGGATGACGCGTGAAGTGGGCGTGGCAGTCATTCCCGTTTCCGTTTTTTATGCCCACGGGCAGGATGATCGCGTCGTGCGCTTTTGCTTCGCCAAGCAGGAAAGCACCCTGCG
>JAUYQT010000847.1 GCA_030697085.1 Azonexus sp.
CGCCGGCTTCAGCGGCTTTGGCGTAAAATTCCGCCAGTCGGCCTAGTGAATTGCCGTCGTTGAATAAACCGGCATTGAAAAAATAAGGCGAGAGTCGCCCGGCTTTGGTGGTGAATTCGCCAAAGCGCAGCACATTGCAACTCAGTGCGAATTCGATGAAATTTTGACGAAAATCCATATTTTTCCATTCTTGAAGGCCTGTAATTTCAGGCCAGAGCTCACACAATGTTACGCATCATCTCCCTGAATCTCAATGGCATCCGCTCCGCCTGGAGCAAAAATGTTTTGCCGTGGGCGGTTGCCCAAAAGGCCGACATCATCTGTCTGCAGGAATTAAAGGCACAATTGCCCGATCTGACAGCGGAAATGCTCGCGCCAGATGGTCTGCACGCCTTTTATCACTGCGCCGAAAAGAAAGGCTACAGCGGTGTAGGTATCTGGAGCCGTTGCAAGCCTGATCGAGTGGTTGAAGGCTTTGATGGTGGTGAATTTGATGCTGAGGGGCGTTATATCCGGGCTGATTTCGGCAACTTGTCGGTGATATCGCTTTATTTACCATCTGGTTCATCATCGCCAGAGCGCCAGGAAGCAAAATTCCGTTTTCTTGATCTATTTCTCCCTCAAATGTTGGCCTTGCGTGCTGAAGGGCGGGAAATTGTGCTCTGTGGTGACTGGAATATCGCGCACCAGGAAATTGATCTGAAAAACTGGAAATCGAATCAGAAAAACTCGGGCTTCCTCCCTGAAGAGCGTGCCTGGTTAAGTCGTGTTTTTGATGAGCAGGGCTGGGTTGATGTCTATCGTCGGCTTTATCCCGCAGCGACGGGTGATGCTTACACCTGGTGGAGTAATCGCGGCCAGGCGTGGGCGAAGAACGTTGGCTGGCGTATTGACTACCAAATAGCGACACCAGTTATTGCCGCAGCGGCGCGGCAGGCTTCTATTTACAAGGCAGAGCGCTTTTCCGATCACGCCCCGCTGAGTATTGATTATGATTATGTGCTACCGCAGAATGCGAATTGATTTCGTTGCACGAAGGGGCTAATCTTTAACCCTTGCTTAACTGTCATCCTAGAGGTCATAAAAATGTCTGAACAATTCACAAATGCAAACAAGGACAAACTGGTTTCTGACCTGCGTGTCGTTATCTCCGATACCGAAGAATTGCTGCGCGCAACGGCGGGTGCGGCCGGCGAAAAAGTCGGCGATCTGCGCGAGCGCTTGAGCGTGCGTCTGCGCGATGCCAAGGAGCGCCTGATTGATCTCGAAGTCGCGGTGATCGACAAGACCAAGGCGGCAGCGCGGGCAACGGATGATTTCGTCCATGAAGAACCGTGGAAAGCGGTGGGTGTTGCTGCTGCTTTGGGTCTTGCCTTGGGCGTCCTGATCGGGCGTCGTTAAACGCATGACGCAGTCTACGGGCGGTGAAGAGCGCCGGGTTGGCCTCTTTCCCGCCATGAAAGGCATGGTCGCGACGGTGATCGCGATCGGCAAAACGCGGGCCGAGTTGTTAATTGCCGAGTTGGAAGAGGAGAAGTTTCGCCTCATGTCGCTCTGGTCAAAAGCAATCGGCGCCGCTTTTTTGCTCGCAGTTGGTCTGATCATGGCGGTATTTTGTCTGGCACTCGCTTTCTGGGACCAGCGCGTAATGGTATTTGGTCTTTTTGCTGCATTTTTTATCGCTGGCGGCCTGATTTTGGTCGCCTCTTTGAAAAAGCAGGCGAGTCAGCCCAGTCAATTACTTAAGACCAGTCTGGCTGAACTTGAGGCTGATATCGCGCAATTGCGTCGCAGCGTCAAACCAACCGAATGAATACCAAATTGCTTGAACTGGCGATGCGACGAGGTGTGCTTAAAGCACGTATCGATGCTCAGCGTCTCGCCTTGGCAGAGCAGTCGGCACCGCTGGAAAATGTTTTGGCGCGGGGCGATGCGGTGCTCGAAGGCGTCGATTGGTTGAAACATCATCCGCTGGCGATTGCCGCCGCAGTTGCCGCAGTGGTGGTGGCCCGTCCGCGACGGGCTTTGCGCTGGGCCAGGCGAGGATTTTTCCTTTGGCGTAGCTGGCAAGGCGTGCGAAATTTACTCGCTAAATCGAGTTGACCGTGACTGAACCTGAACAGGCCGTCACGGCACTTCCTGGCTGGTGGCGCCAGGCGCTTTCCTCGCAGCGCCGCGAAATGCGGCGTGTCGTGGCTGAATTGATGGTGACGCGCGGCATGATGCCGCTGCTGATGAAGTGTAGAAATGGCGGCAGCTGGACGCCGGAAGAGAAGACCGAGTTGCTCGGCCATTTGCGCCGTATGGCGCATTTATCACCTTATCTGGTCGCGCTGGTGTTGCCCGGCTCAGTATTGATCTTGCCGGTTTATGCGTGGTGGCTGGATCGCCGGCGTCTTAATCGGGGTGACTGAGACTTTTTGTCGCCACCGCATTCCACGGGGCGACTTTCAAGAGCAAAACCATCCCGGGCACTGCCAGTGCGGCGCAGAGCCAGAAAAAATTCAGCCAGCCCAGAGATTCGACCAGTACGCCGGCCGAAGCATTGATAAAGGTGCGCGGAACCGCCGCCAAACTGGTAAATAGTGCCATTTGTGTTGCTGTGTAGGCGGGGTGCGTGGTGCGGGCGATGAAGGCGACGAAGGCTGCGGTACCGAGGCCGACGCCGAGTGCTTCGCCACCGATGACGGCGGCCAGGGCCAGACGCTCATAGGTGCCGATTGCTGCAAATTGCCCCTGTCCGGCCAGCCAGACAAAGCCGAAAATGGTTACCAGCTGGACCAGACCGAATAGCCAAAGGGCACGATTGATGCCGAGCCTGATCATCCACAAACCCCCGAGCAAGGCGCCGAAGACGGCTGGCCAAAGGCCGGCATGTTTGGCGATCAGGCCAATGTCGGTTTTCGTGAAGCCCATGTCGAGGTAAAAGGGTGTAGCGAGCGCGGTGCTCAGGCTGTCGCCCAATTTGTAGAGAAAAATGAAACCGAGCACCATCAAGGCGCCACGCCAGCCTTGCCGCCCGATAAATTCGTGAAACGGTTCAGTGACGGCCTGACGCAGGGTTTTCGGCATGCCTTTGACCAGCGGTTCGCTGACTCGCCAAGCCATGATCATGCCGGGGATCATAAAGGCGCCGGTAATCCAGAAAACTTCATTCCACGGCAGGCGGTCAGCCAGAATGAGCGAGAGTGAGCCGGGAATCAAGCCGGAAACCCGGTAGGCATTGACATGAACTGCGTTGCCAATGCCTAGTTCCTCGTCGCTCAAAATCTCTCTTCTAAAGGCGTCGACCGCAATATCCTGCGTTGCCGAGAGCAGTGAAAGTAAGGTGGCGAGCCAAAGAATGGGCCAGATGTTGTCTTTTGGGCTGAGGCCACCCATAAAGCCAATGGTGAATAGCAGGCCGAACTGAGTCAGCAGCATCCAGCCTCGGCGCCGGCCGAAACCGGGGACGTTGAAGCGATCCAGCAGCGGCGACCAGAGAAATTTCCAGGTGTAGGGAAACTGGATCAGCGCGAAGAAACCGATCGTTTTCAGATCGACCCCTTCGCTGCGCAGCCAGGCGGGTAGCAGGTTGAGCAGCAGGTAGAGGGGCAGGCCTGAACTGAACCCGGTGAAGATGCAGATCAGCATCTTGCGGGTCATCAGGGTGCCGAGCCAGGCGGGCATCAATGGTTGCGGGTCAGGCGGTAGACGGCGAGGCTGCCCAAAAAGTTGACTTCACGATTGTCGCTGCACTCGACCGGGTTGCCGGCTTCGTCGAGAATACTGCGTTCGCGAATGATCAGGCCCATTTTGGCGCACAGATCTTCAAAGTCGAGCAGGGTGAAGAAGCGGACGTTGGGCGAGTCGTACCATTGATAGGGCAAGTCTTCCGAGACCGGCATGCGACCATCGAGTACCGAGCGCAGATTTTTCCAGTAGGCGAAATTTGGGAAGGAGATTACCGCCTCGCGCCCGACGCGCAGCATTTCACGCAGGATGCCCTCGGTGTGGCGCACGGTTTGCAGCGTGCGTGAGAGCACCACATGGTCGAAGGCCTGGTCAGCGAATTCGTCGAGGCCGCGCTCAAGGTTGCCTTGAATGATGTTGATACCGTTCTTAATGGCGGCAAGAATGTTGGCATCGTCGATCTCAACACCGACACCTTTAACGCCACGTGTGTCAATCAGGTATTTGAGCAAGGAACCATCGCCGCAACCGAGGTCGAGCACGCGATGGCCTGGTTCAACCCAGGCGGCGATAACGTCAAAATCCGGGCGGCCGAGGGTGTATGTGATAGCTGGTTGTGCCGCTGGTAGGCGGCGGCCACGCCATGATAGTGCGCGTCTTCCATCAGGAACGAG
>JAUYQT010000034.1 GCA_030697085.1 Azonexus sp.
TCATTGCCTTTCAGACCGCCGGCAACCGGTGTGGTGACGCCCGGGGCTTCCTGTGGATCGATGGCGTCGAGATCAATGCTGACGCCAAAGGGGCGTCCGGCGCAGCCTGCAATCGCCAAAGCATCGGCGAAGACTACGGCCAGGCTGCGTCGGTTAATTTCGCGTAGGGTGAAAACCCTCACCCCCAGGCGTTGCAGCAAGTCGGCTTCAGCGGTTTCAAAACTGCGCACGCCAATGACGGCTATGCGGTGTGGGTCAAGAGCCGGGCCGTCAAGCGCAGTCATGGCTGACGAGCCAAAGCCAAGCAGTGCCGCCAAAGGCATGCCGTGCGGATTGCCGGAAGGGCTGCTTTCGGGGGTGTGGGCGTCGAGGTGAGCATCGATCCAGATCAGCCCGGGCGCCTGGCCGAGCGCCCGACCAACGCCGCGCCAAGTGCCGGCAGCGATCGCATGATCGCCGCCGATGACGATGGGGAGCAGACCAGCTTCCACGCTGGCTGCTGTTTTGTCGGCCAGAGTGCGTAGCAGCGCGGCGAGGGCCGGCAGGCGTTCACCCGTTGGCGCTTCAAATATTTGATCCCAATTGGCCGCTAGCCCGTGGCGCCGGATTGCCGCCAGCAGACCTGCATCGCGCAGGCTTTGCGGGGCGGCGGCGGCTCCGCGCGTGTCGGCAAAATCCGGTGCGCCGAGCGCGCTGGCGAGGCCAATCAGGCTTGGCTTCGGGGTATCGGTATCAGGGTTGGACACGGTAAATTTCCCCTTTCGCAATAGATCTTCGGTTACTCGGCTATCTGCCGTTTGGCAGCTTAATCTCACTCACTCAGGATAGCTTGGCGGGTGGGTAAATGCGGCCTCAGGCTTGCGACTTATCGAAGCCGCGCCAAATTTTTGCAAACAGGGTAGGGCAAACGGGAATTCAAGTGGCCTTTCAATGTCTGCTAGTTTTGCAGGCAAACGTCATTTTTGGAGATTCCAGGCATGAAAATGCTGCGTATTTTCGGCATTGCCAGCGCGGTGTTGGCGGCGCTGCTCACCGCAATGATTGCCGTGCTCTATGTGGTTTTTGATGAGAAGGCGATCAAGGACGAATTGACGCGTCAGGTTGAGGTGAAAACCGGGCGCACGCTGATGATTGACGGCGAACTGGCTTTGTCGGTCTGGCCGAATGTCGGGCTACGTATTGGGCGGGTGACGCTTTCCGAAGCGGGTGACAAAAGTCAGTTTGCAGCGCTTGATTCAGCCCGCGTCGCCGTGGCGGTCATGCCCTTGCTGAATAAACGTCTTGAAGCTCGCCATATCGAGATCGAAGGGCTGGCGCTGACGTTGATCAAGCGCAAGGATGGCTCGCTAAATATCAGCGATTTATTGACCAGTCCGGATAAGCCAGAAGAAAGCGTGACAGCAAAGCCGGCTGGTGGAGAAGCGGCGAACGCCCCGCTGCGCATCGACATCGCGGGCGTTGCCCTGCGTAATTCCCGGCTGACCTGGCGCGATCAGGCTGCCGGCGAGGTGGTCGAGCTGGCCGATCTTGATTTCACTAGCGGTCGTCTGTTCGGTGATGTTGCAAAGCGGTCGTTTGAGCTGGAGAAGCTGACTTTAGCAACGCAGGGTAAAACTGGTAACGAGCTTTTCGAGCTTTCGCTTGATCTGCCGAGTCTAAAAATTTCTGCCGAATCGCTCCTCGGCAAATCGCTAAACCTGCTCGCCAGGCTGCAGGGTGAGAAGCGCCAGCTGGAGGGGAGGGGCGCTTTGGCCGGTATTAATGGTTCGCTCAAAAACCTGCTCGTCGAGCAGGTTTCCCTCAATCTTGCTGCCCGGCAGGGCGATCTTGCCTTGACGGCAAATTTGACGTCGCCGCTCAGCTACGAGGCGAGTGGCCGCAGGTTGGTGCTGGAAAAAATCCTCGGCGGGCTCGATGTTGCCAGTCCGGCGTTGCCGATGAAACAGGTGAAATTGTTGCTGACGGGCCAGCTTGCCGCCGATTTGGCCAAGCAGGCGGCGACGCTTTCGATCAATACGAAGCTGGATGATTCAAATATTGCGTTGAAGCTTGCGGTCAACCCGTTTTCTCCGTTGATTTTGGGTTTTGGGCTGGATATTGATCGGTTGCGCGCCGCCAGTAGCGGCCGTGACAACACAAACGGCGGCGAAAACAGGCCCGAATCCGGGCAGCAGCGGTGCGGCCGAGGAGAAGATTGACCTGTCGGTGCTGAAGACGCTGAATTTGCAGGGCAACGTCAAAATCGGCCAGTTGCAGGCACGTAATCTGAAACTGAGCAAACTGGAGGCACGTCTTTCAGCCGTCAACGGCAGGCTCGATATCACACCGCTCAGCGCCGCGTTATATGGCGGCCGACTGGACGGCAGCCTGCGGGTCAATGCCGGGCTGCATCAATTTGCCGTCAAACAAAAATTCGCCGGCATCAACATTCAGCCCTTGCTCAAGGATCTGCTCGGCAAGGAGCCGCTCGAAGGCCGCGGGATGTTCTCCCTCGATCTGCTCGCCCAGGGTGAAACAGTGGTGGCGTTGAAGAAATCCTTGAGTGGTCAGGCTGCGCTGAACTTGAATACGCCGGCCTATTCTTTTGTCAGTTTGAGTGACGCCGAGTTGATGCAGTAACGCAGCCCGGTGGGTGCCGGGCCATCGGGGAAAACGTGGCCAAGGTGGGCGCCGCAGTTGTGGCAGGTGACTTCGGTGCGGATCATGCCGAAGCCGTGGTCGACGTGTTCATCAATCAATTTTTCATCGTTCGGCGAATGAAAACTTGGCCATCCGCAGCCGGCATCAAACTTGGCTTCGGCGCTGAAAAGCGGTGCGGCACAGCAGATACAGCGGTAAGTGCCGGCCTCGTCACAATCCCAATAGGCGCCGGTGAAAGCTGCTTCGGTGCCTTTTTGTCGGGTAACGCGGAACTCGGTGGGCGACAGTTGGGCTTGCCATTCGGCATCAGTTTTTTCAATGTTTGGCATATTGATTGGCTCTCATGGTTGGCGGTGTCGAGTCGGACACCTATACTTGACGATAATTCAAGCTGTGTAAAAAAGGACAATACGATATGAACCCGACTCCCCTCAGTGATAGCGATCTCGACCGCCTGGAGCAACTCCTCGAAGCCGAGGCTTTTCAGGGCGACACGATGCGTCTCGACGAAATTCAAGCCATGCTGTGCGCCGTCGTCAGCGGCCCGCAGCCGGTCTCGCCGGCCGTCTGGCTACCGGAGGCGCTGGGCAAAGGATTGGAAAATATCAGCAATCCGGAGGTTTCAGAAACGGTAGAGTTGCTGATGCGCCTGAACAACGATCTGGCCGGCGCCTTGCTTGAAGACGAAACGATTTCACCGATTCTTTACCCGCTTGATGAAAGCTGCGAAGAATACGACTACGCTGCCTGGGCCGACACCTACGTTTTCGGTGCCGGTCTGGCTGAAGATTGGTTCGAGCAGGCCGGCAAGCACGCCGATGATCTGTCTGAACTGCTTGAGCCGATGTTCCTGCTCAACGGCATGCTCAAGGAAGATGTCGAGAAAAGCGGCGAACGCTGGTTTCTGCCGGCTGAAGAAGCCCGCCTGGTGGCAGAAAGCCGCGAAAATCTGCCGCTAATTGTCCAAGCGCTCTACAACTTCTGGCGCAATAAACGGGCCGGCAGCACGGTTCAGCGCGCCGAGCCAAAGTCGGGCCGCAACGACCCTTGTCCATGTGGCAGCGGTCGAAAATTCAAGCAATGCTGCGGTCGACCGGAAAAACTCAACTAATTTGCGCCTCTTACCCCGGTCCCTGGGGCCGGGGCGTTGTGCTTCAGTGGCGTTCCTGTGGTTTTCCTTCTCCTGGCTTTTACCCATTGGCCAAGCGGCAACCTCGCGCTCAGCGCCGCCTATCTCAATCCGGCGACCAAAGAGCCCGGTTATTGATTAACGAGCCCTGACTTGTCGCCCCAGGGCTGAATCGGCACGGTTGAGATGGCGTTTGCTGGCGCCCCTTCGATGATCTTGCGGCTGATCGCCAAGTAAACCAGCACATTGCGTTTCTTGTCGAGAAAGCGATGGATCTTGGTTTCCTTGAAAATGAGCGAGGTATTTTCGCTAAAGACTACTTCATCATCGGGTAGTTTGGCCGGCAGGCTGATCGGGCCAATCTGGCGGCAAGCCAGAGAAAATTGCGAAGGATCTTCAGCCAGCCCAAAACTACCTTTGACGCCACCGGTGCGAGCCTGGCTGATATGGCAGGTTACGCCAGGAATTTTCGGGTCATCATAGGCGGTCACGCAGATTCGATGATTAGCCCCAACCAGCTTCCAGGTCGTTGTAATACACCCAACTTCTTCAGCTTTAACCGGCAAAGAAAATAACAGAATCAAAATAACACGATAAAAAAACTGCATTCTTGGTCCCTGCTCAGGCGCTGTCATCAAGGGTGGAATATTACCTGCCATTGGAAAGGTGTCTAATATTTAAGGCGCCTCACTCATATCTTGAAATTTGTTCAAGGGCGCTCAAGCAAAACTATTAACAAATTCACATCAGGGGTTTTGTCGTGGGAATGACCGCTCCGTGCCTATTGCTGCCTGATGATAAATGGAAACACCTTGGCTGCTAACTGAACAGAAAGCTGCCGGTCGTGGCAATAAAATATCCAGCAGAAGGTTCGCTCTTGACAGCTAGTTCTTCTATGGTGACCCAATGCCAATTGACTTGTCACCTTTCTTCGCGAAGGCGGATTCATCAAAGACCAGCGCCGCGCCGTGGCCGAAGTGCGCATTGGCGTCGACGATCAGTTGTTGCCTGACCTCGGCGCGTGACCAATTCGATTCGCTCAGCATGTGATGGAGCCGCTGGTAGTGGCTACCGGCCACCGGCCACAGGAGTGACAGGGTAGGTTTAAAAAATCATTGAAACAGCAAACTTGTCAAAATTGGCCAAGTAATAAAGGCTTTGTTGATTTAACTCAATATCCCCCCCTCACCCGAGGGTCATATTGCGCTGCGAGGTCGGCGTCTGGCTAAAACGCAGTGGCTTCAGCTGTCTGGCCATCTTCTGGCGACTGAACAGCCGTTTTTGCTGTTCCGGAACGTGTTTTCCCTCAGGCCTTGTTGCTGAGCCAATAATTAACGAAGAGGCAAATTGATGAGTGACGAAAAGACAAAGAGAACCCCAGAAACGAGGGTGGATCAGTCATCAAGACGGGTATTTTTGAAATTTTCAGCCGGGTCTTTTGTTGCCATGTCACTCAGCTCATTTGCATTCGGGGCTGTCAGTGCTGCCCCCAAGGTTCAGAAATATCCGATCCGCGCCAGAGTTGCCACGACGCTCGAAGAAATGATCTCGTTTCCCAAGACGCTGCCAGGGCTGAACAAGCCGCAGATATCTGAAATTGAGCAATACAGCGCGTTTGGCTATGGCGACTGGACGCTCGGCTCGCCTCTTCCGTTGATGCCTAGAATTGATCTTATGCCGGTGAACTATGGCAATGCGCCGCCAACCCGAAAAGCAAAGTTCATTAACTTCTTCACCTTCTCCGATATTCATATCACCGACAAGGAAGCGCCGAATCAGTTGATTCACTTCCAGCAGGCCGAGCGATTCGCCTACAACAACACTTCCATCTACTCGCCGGTGATGATGTACACCACGCATGTGCTGGATGCGGCGATTCAGACCGTCAATGCCCTGCACAAAAATAATCGTTTCGATTTCGGCCTGTCGCTGGGCGATACCTGCAACAGCACCTCGTACAACGAACTCCGGTGGTACATGGATGTGATCGACGGCAAGGTCATAACGCCCAGTTCGGGCGCCCATCTCGGTGCAGACAGTATCGACTACCAAAAGCCCTATCAGGCCGCAGGTCTGGACAAGTCCATTCCCTGGTATCAGACGATGGGTAACCACGATCATTTCTGTATTGGCTCATTCCCGGTTGACGCCAATCCGGCACTGGGTATCCGGCAGTCGTACGTCGCTGACACGGTCTGGTCGATGGCCAATATTCTTGCCCCGAATCTGCGTACCTTTCCTGTCCTGTTCAATATCGAAGGGATGATGGCCAACCCGCAGTTCTATACCGGCGTGATCGATGGTTCGACCCCGTTCGGAAAAATTATCCATGCCGGTCCTGCCAGTGATGCGGCTTTTGCTGCTGGCGCCCCCAAGGTCGCTGCCGATCCTGATCGGCGCTCACTGATCAGAACGGAATGGCGACAGGAATTCTTCAAGACGACGACCCAGCCGGTCGGTCATGGTTTCAATCTGGTGGACAAGAACAGCCCGCCGGGCTTCACCTGTTACAGCTTTATCCCGAATCCGAAGATTCCTCTCAAGGTCATCGTTCTCGACAATACCCAGCGGGAAGATGATGGTTCGACCGATATTCATGGTCACGGCTATCTCGATGCGCCGCGCTGGGCCTGGCTGCAAGCCGAACTGGCCAAAGGGCAGGCCGATAATCAGTTGATGGTTATCGCTGCTCATATTCCGATTGGAGTTGCACCGATCGGCTCCGAGATGGAATGGTGGAATGAGCCGAATATCGCACCCGAGCACCGAAATGCTGTGAGCCTCGCCGACTTGGTCAAGACACTGCAGAACACGCCGAACCTGTTGATGTGGATGGCCGGGCATCGCCATCTGAATACCGTCAAGGCTTTCCCATCGACGGATCCGGCCAAACCGGAACAAGGTTTTTGGGAGGTTGAAACCTCTTCTTTAAGGGATTTTCCGCAGCAGTTCCGCACCTTCGAGATTTATCTGAACAGCGACTACAGCGTTTCAATCGTCACGGTTAACGTTGATCCAGCGGTTGCGGAGGGGACACCTGCCGCCACCTCACGCCAATACGCCATTGCGGTGCAGCAGATCATTCAGAATGACTTGAGCCAGAATGCCCCGAATTATTTGACGGCCGGCGGCACCGGCAAGCTTCCCGTGCCCAGCATGGACCCGACTCGGCCACAAAGTGATGATCCCAAAGCGACTGACCCGACGATCAAATATGTCGATTTGAGCAACGCAGCTGCGCCAGTGCCGCTGCATGGCTCCTATAACGCGGAGTTATTCAAGCAGTTGAGTCCGCAAATGATCAGCGTGCTGAAAGCGAAGTTTCAGTAGGCGATAAAAACACCCGGTGGGTGAACTGGAGCAATGAACATGATGCGAAACGCTTTCCTGCAAACAACGGCAGTCCTTGCCGCTGTTTGTTCTGCCTTGGCAGGCTGTGGCAGCATGGATGCCAAAAATGAAACCATTTCTGTGCCAGGTGGGTTTTCCGGGCTACTCGCTGGCTACCTTGCTCGTGAAGCGCTGCCGAATAGCCTTGCTCTCATTCCCCCTGTTCCTGGCCCCGGTTCCGCCGCGCTTGCTCTTGATGAGGAAATTAGCCAACGCAGTTTTGTCTTGCGCGATACGCCACGGTGGACGCTGGCCTCTTCGGATGCTGACCTGACTTTTCCGCATGCGGCCGGTACATTTTCCTGTGTTTTGAACGCGCCGCTGAGCGAGACCGATACGCCTCGTTTGTACCGCTTGCTGCGTCGCACGTTGACTGATCTTGGGGGAGCCACTTACGCGGCCAAGATGCACTACAACCGGGCCCGCCCGTTCGTCTGGAACAAGCAGCCGCTATGCACGCCACAAGACCAGGAAAGGTTGGCGAAAAATGGCTCCTATCCTTCCGGGCATACGGCTGCCGGTTGGGGGTGGGCGCTGATTCTGACCGAGATTTTGCCCGCGCAGACTGACGCGATCCTGATGCGCGGTCGCAGCTTTGGTGAAAGCCGTAATGTCTGCAATGCCCATTGGCATAGCGACGTTGTGCAAGCGCGTAACGTCGCGGCGGGCGTCGTCGCTCGGCTGCATGCCGAACCCGCTTTTCGCGCTGATCTTGCGGCAGCAAAAGTCGAGCTTGATGCCGTGCGAAGCAAAGCTCTGAAGCCGACTCGCGATTGCGCGGAGGAGGCCATGGCCTTAGCGATGCAAGTTTCTCTGGGGCAATGAACAATGAACAAGAGGCAAAATTATTTCTTGCGGAATGCGACACTCCTTATCAGCATCTGTGCCGGGCTAGCGCTGTTGAATGGCACCGAGGCCGTCGAAGGTGGCTCCGGTGTTTATGCGCTCGGCTACATCTCACCACAGGCGGGTCTGATGCCGAAGTCTGGCACCTATCTTAGCTACAACTACTACGGTTACCAGGGGAAGTCGACCACCGCAGTTTCAGCAGTTAAGCAGGTGGCCATACCCGGGACCCACCTGAAACTGCCAGTGCAACTCAATGGCAGCATGAAGACCGAGGTGAATTCATACTCCAGTCTTTTTTCGCTAACTCATGTCTTTGCGGAAAAACTACTCGGGGGGCAGCCCGGTTTAGCAGTGCTACTACCCTATGCCAAGGCCGATCTGGATTTAAGCGGTAGCGGCGTTCTCTCATTGACCAGCCCATTCGGGCATGTTCATCACCTGAACTTGAGTGGCAACAATAGTCAGAGCACGAGCGGTATCGGCGATACGACTCTGAGCGGCCTACTCGGTTGGCATCATGGGCGCTGGCACACCATGGCCATGTTCAATTTGTACGTCCCGACGGGCGGTTATGACAGGCAGCGTCTGGTCAATATCGGGCGAAATCATTGGGCCGTCGAACCGATGGTAGCGCTGACCTACCTGAACGAAGCCTCCGGGCTCGAGGTTTCCGGCGCGACGGGCGTGACCTTCAACCAGAAAAATCCGGACACCGAATACAAGTCCGGGACAGAATTTCACCTCGATCTGAGTGTGATCCAGCACTTTTCTGAGATGTTTTATATCGGATTGGCTGGCTACGCCTACCAGCAATTAACGGGCGACAGTGGTAGTGGTGCCAGTGATGCCAACAAGGGGCAGGTTTACGGCCTTGGCCCGATTTTAGGTGGAGCAATTCCAATCGGACAGAAACAGAAGTTGTTCATCAATGGCCGCTATTACCAAGAATTCGGCGTTGAGAACAGGCTTAAGGGTAATACCTTCTTTCTCACCGCGACGGTCAAGTTCTGACGTGACCGAGCGTCGATTAAGTATTTATATGGCATACAGCGCCTTGCAATTGTGGTTAGCGACGACGTTGATCACCAACGTTTAATCACTTATAAAACAAAGAAAGGAACAGGGATGGTCAAGCGCAGGGGATTGGAAATCAAACAGAGCGCAGTTATTGCCACCTTATTGGCAGGATTGATCGGCGGAGCCCAGGCCGGCAACTATTCAAGCATTTATTTTTACGGGGATAGCCTGACTGATTCAGGCGTCTATGGGCCGATACTGTCAAACACCTATGATCACTTTTCCACCAATCCTGGAACAGTCTGGTCACAAAACCTCGGGGCCAATTATGGCTTTGCTGTCAGCCCAGCCTACGCAGCACAGCCGGGTACTTCCCCTGTAGGTTTTAGCCCTGTCAGCAGCGGCAACAACTTTGCCACTGGTAGTGCCAGGATCAATTTGATCACCACCACTTCGCCCGCAGCCGCACTCATTCCCCCGGTCAGCACTCAGGTCACCCAGATGCTTGCCCGCGGCCCGCTTGATCCAAATGCCCTCTACGCAATTTCCGGAGGCCACAACGATGTTTTTGCCCAACTCTCTGCGGGCAGCAATGCGGCTGCCGTAGCCGGCATTATTACCGCAGCGAACGACCTCACGACTCAGATAAACCGCCTCCAGTTAGCGGGAGCGCGCCATTTGATTGTGGTCGGCATCATGGATATGACCAAGACGCCCATTGCCTCAATGAGTGCCAATGTTCCTGATCCGGTTCTGCTTGGCGACCTGGTAACGTCGTTCAACACCAGCCTTGAGTTCGGACTGGCAGGCAAGAATCTGCTCTATTTCAATACGGGAAAAATGCTGGACATTGTTATTGCCAACCCTACGGCTTACGGATTCACCAACGTAACCGATGCTGCCACTCCATCATCGCTGGGAAATCCTCCCGATCCAGGCAAAGAAACCGGTTACCTGTTTGCCGATATCAGGCATCCTTCAGCCCAGTTTCACCAAATCATGTCCGATTGGATTTACACCTCGCTCGAAGCCGCTAGCCGTGTTGGTCTGATGTCGCAAGTCCCACTAGGTCGTTCCGGAGCGCAATGGCGTTCGATTGATGGACGTTTGAGCGAATTCCAGAACTTTGGCTATAAGGGGCAAGGCTTCTTTGTAACCGGTGATTATGCCTCGTCGCAAAAGGAAGCTTACGCTGGCATGCCGTCGGTGGATGGTTCCGGTGGCAGCCTGATCATGGGTTATGAAAAAGCCTTCAGTGACCAATTGTTCGCTGGCGTCACCCTGGGTTATGGCAACGCACCATTTGACTTGGGCAATAACCAAGGCACGGTGAAATACAACGAATGGGCGCTTTCGGCTTTTGCTTCCCAAAAATTCGGGGCTTTCTATGCGAACGGACTGGCGGCTTACTCCTGGCTTGATTACGAGAGCAAACGAAATATTGCCCTTGGTCCCTTCAACACCAGCGAACAGGGCGATACGCGAGGACACCAGTTCGGCGTCAAAGGGCAAGTCGGCTATAACTTCACAGTTGGCAACATCATTCATGGCCCCCTCGTCGGCCTGGCGTGGGAACGCGTCAACGTGAATGGTTTTAGTGAAAAATCGAATAGCGTGACGGCCATGACCTTCGGTGAGCAGACCCGCGAATCGCTACGTTCAAGGTTGGGCTGGCAGATTGCGGCCGAAACCAGTTTGGCTGAAGTCAAGGTTCGCCCCTACGCCCAACTGAGTTATGACTATGAGCACAAAAAGGATGAGCGGACTTATAGCGCTGGCTTTGTCGGTGGGAATTCCGCCATGGAAATGCCGACCGCTAACCGGACGGGCGGCTATGGAACACTGCTGGCCGGGATCAGTGGGGAATTAAGCAAGGGGATTCGATTGGGTGTAGGGGGTTCAACAACGATCAGCCAACCGGGAGCGCGTAACTCTGCGATCAATGTGACGCTTCGGGCTGCCTTTTGACAATAACTAAAAATATTTGGATTTAGTCGTTCAATGATCAAGGGGTGGGGAAATGAAAAAAAATCGTGCATTCTTCTTCAAACGGACAGCTGTTTTTTCGGCATTGATGCTTGGGGTAATCGCTGGAGTTGAAGCGGGCGGATATTCGAACGTCTATATTTTTGGTGACAGTCTCAGTGATAACGGCGCCTATGCGCCTCTGGTCGGCCCGAACGCCCGCTTTACGACCAATCCAGGTACGGTCTGGACGGACAATCTTGGAGCGAACTACGGCAAACGGGTGACCACGGCTTACGCTGCCTGGCAAACAGGAGGGACATCGACGGCGGGCGGGTTTTCACCAATCGACAGTGGCAACAACTTTGCCGTCGGTGGCGCACGAGTCAGTTTGCAGCCAGGAAATATGATGACGTTTCCCAATCTGATGCCGAGCCTCCCCTCGGTAAGGGTGCAAATTAACGATTATTTGGCCCGTGGGCCACTTGATACAAACGCGCTCTATGCGGTGATGGGTGGCTCAAACGATATCTTTGTCCAAGCCAATTCGGTCGCCACAGGGTCTTTGACACCAGCCGGCGCCATTGCGGCAGTGGTCGCTGCCGGCAATGACTTTGTCGCGCAGGTCACACGTTTGCAAGCAGCCGGTGCACGCCATTTGATCGCAATCGGGCTGCCGGACATCGGTCTGACACCAGAGGGGCAAAGCTTGCCGCAAGCGAACAGAGAGTTTCTCTCCAGCCTCACTACAACTTACGATGCCACTCAGGCTGCCGGATTGGCCGGCAAAAATCTGCTCTATTTCGACGGCAACAAACTGTTTGCCGCCATTTATGCAAATCCCCTTGCCTATGGCTTTACCAATACAAATACGCCGGCATGTAGTGCCGGAGCACTCGCTTGCGTGGCGGCAGCAGACGGCCACATGTTCGCCGACCCGGTGCATTGGTCGACCAGCTTGCACAAAGTTGTTTCAGACTGGATATATAGCTCACTGGAAGGTGCCAGCCGGGTAGGCCTGATGTCTCAGGTACCGCTGGGCCGCTCCGGGGCGCAATGGCGTTCGATTGATGGACGTTTGAGCGAATTCCAGAACTTTGGCTATAAGGGGCAAGGCTTCTTTGTAACCGGTGATTATGCCTCGTC
>JAUYQT010000126.1 GCA_030697085.1 Azonexus sp.
GCCGACAACACACTAAAACTAATTGGATCAATTGCACCAAAAACCCGGCCAGCCGGTAAAACATTACGCGAACCAGTAAAAGCAGTGATTTACTGGGCCAATACAACCACGGGACATGCTAAAAAAATCGCCCTTCTTGCGCGCAAAGGCGTTAATTCAAAAAGCGATAACACCAACTCAGCCTATACCGCCGCAGGAAAGTTTTTGGACCGTTTAGTTGGAACAAATGGCTCAATTGAACTATTGGAAAAATACATCAAAGACAGCAGCCCCACAAACCAATCAAATGCCAGTGCTGCCTTAACCAAAACCGAAGCTGCGTTAAACACGCTGCTCAGTACGAGCCAAAAGCTTGATGATGCGCTAGATACCAGCTTCGCCGAAGCCGCCATACCCACACTTTGGTATAGCGATACATGCAATCATTTAAAGCCACCCACCGGTTCAGACACATGGTGGAAAACGCAGAAGTGGAACACTATTTTTTTCTATCAACTCAGTGACAGAACTGCCGCCAGCCCTGGACGATTGAAAATCAACGGCAAGAATGATGTTAAATTTCAGACAGTGGTGCTCTCTGCGGGCAAAGCGCTCCCCGGACAAAGCCGCACACTTCGCCAAACGGCAAGCTATCTTGAGGATAAAAATCAGCACGCCAGTAGAGACGGTGACGGCAAATCGCCAATCGACGAATTCTCAAACAATCCAGCGACCAGAGATTTTAATGATCGAGTTTCCTTTGGCAGCAAGTCATCAAACCCATGAAAACCCTTGGACAAATTACCAGGAAACTACCGGTACAAGAAGGTTTCTCACTGGTTGAGCTTGCAATTGTGTTAATCATTGTCGCCCTGCTAAGTAGCGGCCTGATGTTCGGCCTGGGAAACCAGCAAAAGCAAATACAATTTAAAGAAATGCAGAACCAAACAGATAACGTGTTAAATGCCATCATGGGTTTTGCAATGACTAATGGTCGCCTGCCCTGCCCTGCTGACCCCAACGTCTCAAAACAAACCAATTCGGCGGGTACTGAAATT
>JAUYQT010000144.1 GCA_030697085.1 Azonexus sp.
TACGAGGAGGTAACGAAAACCGCGTCGCGGAAACCGGATTCGGTATCGAGCGTGAACATCACGCCGGCGGCGCCCTTGTCGGAGCGAACCATGCGCTGAATACCGGCCGACAATGCGACGTCGGCGTGGATGAAGCCTTTATGGACGCGGTAGGAAATGGCACGGTCGTTGTACAGGGAAGCAAACACTTCCTTGATGGCGTGCATGATGTTTTCCAGGCCGACGATATTCAGGAAAGTTTCCTGTTGACCGGCGAAGGAAGCATCCGGCAAGTCTTCGGCGGTAGCGGAGGAGCGCACGGCGAAGGACATGTCGGCGGTGGAGTCGGCCACCAGTGACTGATATTGCTCAGCGATGGCAACGGTCAGATCCATCGGGAACGGGGTTTCCATGATCCATTGGCGGATCTCGGCACCGCAGACGGCTAGCGCGTTCACATCTTCAACGTCCAGCGCATCCAGCGCGGCGTTGATCTTGTCGTCGAGGCCGCTTTGCGCCAGGAAATCGCGGTAGGCGTCGGCCGTCGTGGCAAAGCCGCCCGGCACGCGAACACCGGTACCGGCCAGTTGGCTGATCATTTCGCCAAGCGACGAATTCTTGCCGCCGACTTGTTCAACGTCGGTCATGCGCAGCTTTTCAAACGGGATAACGAGGGGTTCCATGCGGAGTCCTTTCAGGGGGGCAATTTAAGAAGAGAATGAATCGGAAGGTGAAAATTCGGTATGCAGGCGGCGGGCCGCGGTTTCACGCCGGGCAGCGGAGCGCAGCGACTGGGCCAGGGTTTCGCGAACGAAATCGATGTGGGTTTCGGCGGCGGCACGGGCAGCTTGCGGCTTGCGGTCGCGGATAGCGGCATGAATGGCGGCATGCTGGTTTTTCAGCAGGACGCCAGCGGCCGGCAAGGTTTTCAGTTCGCCGAGGTTGAGACGAATGTTGTCGTGCATCAGGCGCAGCAGCGCGGCCGTCAGATGGCCAATCAAGGCGTTGTGCGAAGCCTCGCCAACGGCCTGATGGAAAGCAATGTCCGCCTTCGAACGCTGGTCGAGATCGTCGCTGACGAACGCCTCATTCAGCGCCGAGAAAGTTTGGTCAATCCGCGTCATATCGGCTTCGGTAGCGCGCTCGGCGGCCCACTCGGCCGCCTGGCCTTCGAGCATGCGGCGGAATTCGAGCATGTCCTCGCGCAGATTGGGATGGGCACCCATCATCTCTTGCCAGGGGTCGAAGAAACTTGATTCGAGGCGGTCGGTCACATAGGTGCCACCGCCCTGCCGACTCTGTACCATGCCCTTGGAAGCCAGCTTTTGTATGGCCTCACGCAACGAGGGACGCGACACACCGAGTTCGACGGCAAGCTCGCGCTCGGGTGGCAAACGATCACCCGGCTTCAGCGAACCTTCCAGAATGCGCCGCTCCAGCGAAGCAGCAACGGCATCAGAAATACGCGGGACCTGCAACTTGTTTTGCGGCATGGACAAAGTAGATCACTCGATTGGTAAGACCAGCGCATTTTAAACAGCGAATCAGCAAAGTGCAAGTATAGGATATACCCTTGGATAATTGACTAAGTCACGGTTATATCGTACATTTCTTCCACCGCAAAACATTGGTTTGACCAATTTACCATCGGAGACAAAATGAGCGACCCAACAAAAACTCGCCAACGCCCGGCAGATGTCTATTTCTTCGCGACCTGCGTCGTCGATCAATTCTTCCCCGGCGCCGGCCTCGATGCCATTACCTTGCTTGAACGCCAGGGCATTCGCGTCCATTTCCCGGAAGAACAGACCTGCTGCGGTCAACCCGCCTATACGAGCGGTTTTCCCGATGAAGCGCGCAAGGTCGCGGCGCATCAGTTGACGCTTTTTCCGGAAAACTGGCCGGTGGTTGTACCCTCCGGTTCCTGTGCCGGGATGATGAAACACCATTACCCGACACTGTTCGCCAAGGACCCGGCGCGCCTGCGTCAGGTCGAAGCGCTGGCCGGGCGTGTTTATGAATTCACCGATTTTCTGGTGAATGTGCTCGGCTACCAGCCGGAAGATAAAGGCGGTGACTGTACCGTCGTGCTGCACACCTCCTGCGCCGCCCGCCGTGAAATGGGCGTCCATCTCACTGGTCGCCAATTGCTGGGCAACCTGAACAAGGTCAAGGTCGCGCAGCAGGATCACGAATCCGAATGCTGCGGTTTCGGCGGCACCTTCTCGATCAAGCAACCGGAAATTTCCGGCGCGATGGTTGAAGACAAAGTGAA
>JAUYQT010000172.1 GCA_030697085.1 Azonexus sp.
CCAGTCTTGTCGTCGATTTTGACGTGTGGTTCGACTACCGTGGCGTTCTTGACGAAGTAGCCAAAGTCTTCATCGGAAAGCAGCACAAGATCATTTTTGATTTTGTCGCGGAAAAAGGCGTGGGCGGCGGCTTGGGGCAGGGCGTGGTCAGCTAGCCAATTGGCGACGGCCTTGAGCGCGGCGTTTTCGCTGGCGGTGTATTCAAAGGCTTCCAGGGTAAGTTTGTTTCCATTCAACAGCGCGTCGTCACAAACAGCGGCATTGCCCTCGGTGATTTGTTCGGCAATCGTCGGCAAGCCCGGTTTGCCGAGTAGGGCGAGCAGTCGACTTGCACGGGCCAGTGCCAGCGGGCAAGTAGCGTAAAGATAGCCGCGCTTTGCCGAACGCACCGGGAAGGCGACCAGTTGCGCATCGCCAAAGCTGACCGCGCCAGCGTAAAGTTCTCCACGAGTATCAGATTCGGGCCCGAACAGTCGGTTGAGTTGGTTTTCTTCTTTCCAGAAAGGTAGTTGGGCGAAGCGGTGGCGAATCGCGCCTTTGAGACCGGAGCCGGCAAACAGCGGGTGCTCGGTGTGGCGCTCGCGTTGAATCGGGCTGTCAATCAGACCAAAAGCGGTGCCGGCACCCATGTGTACGGGGCTGACTGCGTAGAGGAAAAGGATGGCTTGCGCTTGGTACATGGGGGCTCCGGGAGGCAAAATTAGTTAAACGTGACAATGTTGATGCGTTGCGCAGCAGCTTTTGCCAGGCGAAAGTCGTTGGTCCAGAATTCATCGCAAGTTGCGTGTATTGCGGTAGCAAGATGCAGTGCATCCGGTGTTTTTAGTCCGTGCGTAGCTCGAATCTCGGTTGCCAGGTCAAACACTGGTGTATTGATCTCTATTTTTCGGGTTTGACGTGCTGAAAAAAATTGATCGTACTGACTCAATTGAGAAAGATTGTTCTCCCGTAGCGGTTTTATTCGGGCTTCCATGCGTGTGAGATCCGTCCACAAAATGACTTTTTGTTCCTGCAACAGAAGACGCTCTTGAATTGGGATGGCCAGGGAGGGGTGAGATTCGACAAGATAAATTGTGATACACGAGTCCAGATAGATATTCATCTCAATCGCCCCAGGCATTTCTTTCTGCTTGAATTTGTGCCTCAAAGTCTTCAGGGGTGCGGTTACTGGCAGGTTGGGTGCGGAGCCAGGCCACTAGATCGGCCATTGTTTCACCCGTGCCAGGTGCCGCTGCCTGAACAGCATTCTCTTTAGCAAGGACGATGATTTCAGCCAAGCCGGTAGGGCAGTCAGCGGGTAATTCAATGCTCAGGCGATGGCTCGGCGGAATTTCGGTCTCAATTTTGTAGGCGTACATTTTTCTCCTTAAGCCCAGGGGGCGATATGGCAATGATTGAAACCTTCGGCGCGGCGGGATGGATCATTGATTGGCAAGCCATTATTGACCAGCTCCCTGAGTGCAGCTAGATCGGCAAGCTTGTCGTGACACTCGTACCAGTAGACGCTGCCGGTGGGAGCGATGCGCTGGGCGGGTTTGGGTTTGCCGGTCAATAAATCCCAACCGGACATGGTTTCAGCGCGGCTGACCGAGGCGGCAAGCAAGTTGCCGGGGACGCCTTCCGGTTGCCAGCCAGCGGTGAAAATGCCCGGAGTGGAGAGAATGACGCGGAAGCGGCCTTCGCGTTCAATGCGCGTCCAGTCCGTTATTGGTTGAGCGGCAGTGACTGTGCTGATCTTTGCGGCGCGACCGTCGCCACCGAGCCGGACGAGATCGCCGTCAGCTAACTGGCGCTGATGGCCGGAACTGCTGGTTATGAAGCCAACGCCGGCTTTCAGGGCGACCGTTTCAGTGGTGTAAATTTTGCCGTCGGCCGCGCTGCGCGTTGTTGGGTCAAGGGCGATGCCAAGACGGGCGTCGATTTGCCAAAGTTCGTTGGCCCGCACCAGATGCGCCTGGGTGATGGGTTTGCCCGCTAGCCAGGCGGCGATGCCTTGTTCATCAAGCCACAGGCCGCCGACGGGTTTGCCGGGTTTGTCGGCGCACAGGGCCGGCAAGAACGGCAGTGCGTGGCTGCTGGCGAGGCCGGAGGGGGGCGCAGTGGGGCGTAGATAGGTGGCGTCGCTCAGGTCATCTTGATTGACGATGACGTCGGCTGGGAGGGGCCAGAGGATTTCGGGTTTACCGGCCAAGGATTGGCGGGCCAGCGAGAAGCCGGTCAGGCGAAAGCTGGCGAGTGATTCTACCGTTTCACCATCTGCGATCAGACGAGAGCGCAACGCGCCAGCGGCCATCGACGGCCATGGGGGCATCAGTGCTTCGCCGTGATCGCCCGCTGCACCGAATAGCTTGTTGCCGCGCAGGTAGAGCACGTCGAGTGGTTCCATAAAGTGCGTGGTCATGAGGCTTCTCCGGTAGTCCGGCCTTCGCGGGCAAGAAATTCGGCGACGGCGAGCAGGTCGCGGATGATGGGGGCGGGTTCGCTGGCGCGTTGCGTGGCGATGCGGCAAGCCGTGGCGACGAGCAAACGGGCGGCTGCTGCGTTGGCGTCCTGGGAATCTCCGCTACCCTGGCGTTTTAGCTGAAATTCAAGGTTGGCAGTAATCAGGGTGTTGAGTGCCGCCATGCCAATCTGGCTGGCTGTGGGCAAATCGGTCAGCCAGCCTTGGGTCAGGTAGGCGGCTTTGCGTGAGGTGTCGCCACTAAAAATGGCGCGTAGTTTGAGCAGCAGTGCCATTGGCGTTTCGGTCAGGCTGCCTTCGAGGGCGGCAGGCCATTTGTCGTCGGGCTGTAGCCAAGGCAGGGTGAGATGCACCGCACCACCGGATCGCTTGAGCAGGTTGATCGAGAAAGCATCGCGCCCACCTTCATTTTTGGCACGTTTTTCCGTGGCGCGTAATTCACGCAGGACGCGGGAAAGCGGGGTCTGGTGGTGGGCGACAACAGCACCGGCTGAGGCGGTGGCTTTTTGCCCCATCAGGCGGATGAGTTGACCATCGAGTAGGGCGTGACCGCGTTTGAAAATTGCCCGTTTTTTGCTGTTGACCGTAGCAAGCAGTTGCTCAAGCTCGGCTGAATCGTTTGGCCAGATGCCGGAGTAGGCAAGGCGCAGTAGAAAGAGGCAGCGCAGCAGGTCGTCGACCGACACCATGGCCAGCACGTCGTCACCGCCGGCATAGATCAGTTTGCCTTTGCATAAATCTTCTACGACATGGCGGGCGAGGTGCAGGGCAAAGCCATTGAGCGCTGCGGAAATAGCCATGTGTCGGGCGGGCGAGACGGCTCGATCGGCTTTCAGATAGGCGTCGAGTTGCGGGAAACGGCCTTTGGCTTTTTCGCGAATCTGCGGGTGCCAGGTTTTGGCGTAGGGAAGGTTGTAGTCGGCTTCGGTACCGGAGAGCCAGGCCCCCATTTTGTCGCCGTCCATCATGATGAAGGCGTAGTAGGCTTCGGGCTTTTGGTCGCCGAGTAGCTTGGTGATGTCGCGTTTCAGCTGATCAGATTCGCCCTCGCTGAGGTCGTCTTGATCCAGCAGGCCGGGCAGCTTGGCGGCAAGTTCGCGTGTGCGTTCGTTGACGGCTTGGCGATTGGCGAGTTTTTTGACCAGTCGGCGAGGCAAAGCAACCCGTTGAACCTTGGCGGCGGCGGCGAGTAGGCGCTCGAATTCGCCAACCCGGTTATCAGAAAGTCCACCGTCGTCTATCCAGCGTTCAAGTGAAGTTGCCAGCGCCATGGTGTGCGTTGAAACGACATAGCGCCCGATGTTTTCGCCAGTGATGTTGGCGATTTCGGCGACAAAGGTGCGCGGCCAGAGGCGTTTGAGCATGGCCAATGCAGAGAGGTGCTCGCCTTTGCGCAGCAGGCCGGGAAGGGCTTTGGCGGCGGCGTTCCATAATGTTGGCGCATCTTTGCGCCCGGCTTTGCCATAACTCAGTTGGCTACGGTCGGTGGTCAGCCATTCGGCTTCGCCGGTCAGGTCGCAGCGGTAGCCTTCGTATTTGACCTGCGTGAATGGCCGGACGCTCTTGGCCGCCGCCGCGACGCGGTCGAGCAGGTCGTAAATGGCCGGGTAGAGCACACCGGGGTTTGGGGTAAAAAAACGCGCATTGTCGATGTCGATTTCTTTGGATAGCAAGCGCCAGACTTCGTTACCGAGAAAGCCGGGGGTTTGGTGGTTGCCGAGAAAAGGGCGGCTGGCAGCAGCCAGTGTTTCTTGTTCGGGCAGGGCTTTGCCGTCGGTATCGGCCGCGATCAGTGAAAAAGGCACGGTGGCCCAATGCACTTCCGGGAAACCGGCGAGTTGCGCGGTTAGCTGCGCGTGGCAGGGTAAATCCGGGTGGTTGGCGATGCTGGCTTTTTCCAGCAGTTCGGTGAGCATGGCTTGCGCGGTTTTTTTCACCCAGTC
>JAUYQT010000299.1 GCA_030697085.1 Azonexus sp.
ATTGGCTACTCGCCTAGACAGCCTGTAGCCAGTAAAATTGTAGTTTCGGGCCTGTAGCTCAGTTGGTTAGAGCAGAGGACTCATCAATGGTGACTTTCACCAGAAATGGTGATTGAAAAATCGGGTGAATTCAGGGAAACCTTCCCGTGCGCTTTATGCACGTATGGCAACCCTGAGCCAAGCCGGCATTACAATGCCGGAAGGTGCAGAGACTAGCGGAGGGATTCAGTTCCCTTAATAACCGCCAAGAGCGCCCGACACCTGACCGTGCTGAAATTTTTCTTTCAGCATAGAAGGTGATGAGATAGTCCAGCGCACAAACAAACAGCGCCATGCTGTTTGAGCGGCGAAAGCCGTTGTGTGACGAATCCTTTGGTCCACGGTTCAAGTCCGTGCGGGCCCACCAAATAAAGATAACCCCAACCCGAAAGGGTTGGGGTTTTTCTTTGGCTATTTGACATTAAACGCTGAGGCGACCAGATCTCTTGAATCCGCGCAGTAAACACCAACGTAGTCTCACGCTTTACAAACTATCCAACATCAAACAACTGGAGAGCCTTTTCTTTTCTTACGTCAGACCAGGAAAAGAAATGTTGGCAAGCGCTCTAAAGTGCTAATTTTTTGATGCCAAAAAGCAGGAAGCCCATGCACAAGGCACGGGCTTCGGTACAGCATCTCGACACGGTGGCTGAGATATTCGGCTCTTCGCCGCTTGGAGTACTACACGGTAATCTGAAGAAAAACTTCGTTGATAACGACCATAGAATCTCCTGCAACACAGCGGGAACTGCTGCTACTTACCGGGGCTTGCTGCTAACCTCGGCACAAGTTCAGATTACGCCTCTGAGAAAAAATTACCAGCTTTTTGTTGCAAAAACTTAACGCGGACATAAACCCACGTTCCTCAGCCAACCTTCCCTAAACCGCCAGAAATGCCTTACGTTAGCGCATCGCGCTCATTGGGCGCGCCGCGTACCTCAAAATGAATCGGCATTTTTTGCCTTCGGCATATTGCTTGGTTAAACAAAGATAAATCATATGCCGAATCACTCACCCAAATGCCCAGTCGCAGGTACAAACCAAGCTTTGATTGGCCGATGGAGGGCAATCAGTCAAAATACCGGCATGCTCCTTCACCCTTTCGGCTTATGGACAACCTGATCAAGGACAGCAACACGCTGGAACTTTTCTGCTGGCTTGAGCCAGGCAGCGAGTTACCGGGCTGGGACATTCTCAAAGGTGGCCCTTTCGGTGCAACGCTAGCCTCACCTGAAGGTGGCGAACCGACGCCGGGCGATCAGCTTATTTCGGTGCAGAACTACTTCGCCGAATATCATCTGGAATATTTCCGCCAGCGTCGTTACAACGAATTTCCCAGCCGTTTGCACGCACTGCTACTTTTTGCCACGCGCACCGATGCGCTGACTTTTCATAGCAAGCATCCGCAGCGCGTGTTCGGCAAGAGCCTGACCTGTGCCAAGACCAGCGGCAGTTACACTTGCTCATTTCACGATGCGAGCTGGCTTGACTATTTGCGCCTGCCGCACAGCCTGTCATTGAGCGCGCTAGATGAAGTTGCCGAGTACTATTGGTCAGGAAAAACAGTTGAAGAAGTCGGTCTCACCTTCATGAATGAACCTTGGCAAGATCCGCCGGTCATCGAGTCGCTGTATCAGGGTGCCCTGACCGCCGATTTGAATCACGCCCAATCCGGTTGGCTGCCCGGTTTTCGTTAGGGAAACACTGATTTATTCAGAACCGTTCGGGC
>JAUYQT010000321.1 GCA_030697085.1 Azonexus sp.
TTGGCGATCATGGCGATTTCGCCTGGTAGAGCGGCAAGGCATTCAGGCGCTGCTCGATTTCATCGGCCAGCCGTTGGTAGGCTGGGCTCCCGGTGCTGCCAAAGCGGCGGCGAAACTCACGTTGATTGATCCCTTCGGGAAAGTCGTTCAAGGTCGGCGCCAAATTACCATCGCTTAGTTTGTCCGGCAGCAGCGCCTGCAGTCGGGCATCGTCGCCGTTGAGCAATTCGCCAAAACGAGTACCCGCGCGGTCAGCGGCAAGGTCGGCAAAGGAGAAACCGCTGCCCCGATGCGAGTCGGCGAGTTCCTTGTAGAGGCCTATCGCGTCGGCAATCGGCTCACCGGCCCAAGCCGCCAGCGCTGCTGAAATTACGAAATGCTGGGCGCTGTCGCCGCGTCCGAGCAGGGTCAGTTCGGTCGGGCGAATCCGCGGCCAGTGGGCAGCTTCGGGAATGAACGCAACAATATTTTTCTCCGACAGATACGCCGCCAGCACAAAGATGGCGGCGCGCCGATTTTCGCGCTGGTCGCTGCCATTGACGTCGAGCAAGGGGCCGAGAATGGTCGCCAGTTCAACCCGGCTCCCCGGGGCCTGATGGTCGAGCATCGCAGCCAGCATTTCCTGGGCTGAACGCATCCGAGCCAGATTGTCCCGGTCTACAGCAACCGAGCGAGCACGTTCAAGTAATGCTGGCTGCCAAACATAACTGACGATAACGCGCTGACGCTGCGGTTCAAATTTCAGTTCCCGAATGGCGTGGCGGGCGAGGTTCCATTCATGTTCGTAACCGGCCAGGCGAACGCCGGTGCCGAGGGCGAATTCGACGAGTAGCGGCGGAATGGGCAAGGCACCAATTTGGGCCGCAGAAATTTGTGGCTCACCCGCCGTCTGGCGCAGCGTCGCGCTCAGGTTCAAATAGCGTTCACCGGGCAACAGAGGTGGACGCAAAGTCAGCCGAATTTCGGCTGTATCTTCCTTCAACACCAGCGCGCCACGGCCCTGCAGATAGCGCGAAGCGACGTAATTGATCCCGTCGTCGATCAGCGTAGCGGGAATCACTGATTGGCGTGCTTCCCCGGAGAGCAACCGGCGCGGGTCATTAGCGCTAAATAAAAATTTGGCCTGTGCAACCGAGCGCGGGGCGATGGTGGCGCTGCGGCTGACCAAAGGCTGGCGGTCAATCGCCGTCACAATCAGCCCGACGGTGGCCAGCACAAGAAGGAGCAATGTGCCGGCCAACCAGGCCAGAAAGCGAGCCACCGCCAAGTCGCCTTAAACGCCCTGTTTCAGGCTGGCCGCGATGAAGTCATCGAGGTCGCCGTCGAGCACGCCCTGCGTGTTGCCGGTTTCATAGTTGGTGCGCAAATCCTTGATGCGCGACTGGTCGAGCACGTAGGAACGGATCTGGTGGCCCCAACCGATATCGGACTTGGCATCTTCCAGCTTCTGCTGTTCGGCCTGCTGCTTGCGCAATTCAAACTCATAAATACGGCCGCGCAGCATTTGCCAGGCTTCGTCGCGATTGCGGTGTTGCGAACGGTCGTTCTGGCACTGGACGACAATGCCGGTCGGGACGTGGGTCAGACGCACGGCGGAGTCGGTCTTGTTGATGTGCTGACCGCCGGCGCCGGAAGCGCGGTAGGTGTCGGTCCGCACATCAGCCGGGTTGATGTTGATCTCGATCGAGTCATCGACTTCCGGGAAGACGAAGACGCTGGTGAATGACGTATGACGGCGGGCGGCGGAGTCGAAC
>JAUYQT010000351.1 GCA_030697085.1 Azonexus sp.
GCTGCGTGTCCATGACACCGCCAACGGCGAAATCTTCGACGTCGCCGGTCGCGGTGAATTGCACCTCGGCATTCTGCTTGAAAACATGCGCCGCGAAGGTTACGAGCTGGCGGTTGGCCGTCCGCGCGTCGTCAAAAAAACCGTCAATGGTGTGGTCTGTGAGCCGTTTGAAATGCTCTCGATTGACGTTGAAGAAGAGCACCAGGGCGGCGTCATGGAAAGCCTCGGTCAGCGTAAGGGCGATCTGCAGGATATGGTGCCGGACGGTCGTGGCCGTGTGCGTATCGAATACCGCATCCCGGCCCGTGGCCTGATCGGCTTCCAGGGCGAGTTCATGAACTTGACCCGTGGTACCGGCCTGATGAGCCACGTTTTTGATGAGTACGCGCCAGTTCGCGAAGGTGGCGTCGGTGAGCGTCGCAATGGCGTGCTGATTTCCCAGGATAACGGTGAAGCCGTTGCTTACGCCCTGTGGAAGCTGCAGGATCGCGGCCGCATGTTTGTTGTCCCGGGCGACAAGCTGTACGAAGGCATGATCATCGGTATCCACAGTCGTGAAAATGACCTGGTGGTTAACCCGATCAAGGGCAAACAGCTGACCAACGTGCGTTCTTCCGGTACTGACGAAGCCGTGCGCCTGATCCCTTCGGTTCAGGTGACCCTGGAATCTGCTATCGAGTTCATCTCCGATGACGAACTGGTCGAACTGACACCGAAGTCGATCCGTCTGCGCAAGCGTTACCTGACCGAAATCGAGCGCAAGCGCTCGCAGCGTGCCTGATCGGCATTGACTGAACGGCCGCCAGTCTTTTAAGGCTGGTGTTCAATAAAAAAGGCGACTCGTTGAGTTGCCTTTTTTTACGGCAATTTTCGGGATTTGGCTTTTGCCATGTTTGTTTTTGATCGCTGTGGCCATGAAACCAAAGTCTGGTGCATGACCTCGGTTGAGACAGGCGTTTTCAACACAGGCGTAAAGGCGCGGAAGAGTGGCGTTTTGCAGAGAAAAAACGATCATTATCAGCTCACCTGACGGGTGATTTCAGTTTTAATCTTCTCTGCGTTGTCTCTGCAACCTTGCGTTGAGGGTTCTGACTGAGGTTTTTAGGATCAATGGCTAATGTTGCGGTCAACTAAAAATTTGCGGGCAAATTCTGCCGCGGGTAGTGGACGGCTGATCAGGTAGCCCTGGATTACATCGCAGCCCAGGGTTTGTAGATGCTGCAACTGTGCGGCGGTTTCTACCCCTTCGGCGACAACCCGGAAAGACAGGCTTTTGGCCATTGCCAGAATTGCCTTGACCATCGGTTCGCTACCGGCCGAACCGTCGTCGAGCACCAGTTCGTTGATAAATGAACGGTCGATCTTCAAGGTGCTGATCGGCAGGCGTTGCAGATAAGAGAGTGAGGAATAGCCGGTACCGAAATCATCCAGCGCGATCGGAATCCCTGCTGCCCTTAATTTTAATAGCTCATCAATACTGCTACCCTCCGGATCAAGCAGTACGGATTCGGTGACTTCGACTTCAAGGGCATCGTTCGGCAAGCCGGCCGTGTGCAATCTTTCGAGAATCAGGCTGGACAGTGCAGGGCGCCAGAACTGGCGTGGCGAAAGGTTGATGGCGATGGGGGGAATTTCACCGAAATCTTTGCGCCAGGCAAGAATCTGTCGGATTGCCTGTTCGATCACCCAGTCGCCAATTGGGACAATCAAACCGCACTCTTCTGCGACCGGAATAAAGTGATCCGGTGGGATCTGCTTTTCACCATCGTGCCAGCGCAGCAAGGCTTCGGCACCGACCAGTTGGCCGCTCAGGGCGTGGGTCTGAGGCTGGAAATGCAGTTCGAGCTGGTTATCCTGCACGGCGCGGCGGAGCCGGGTTTCGAGCGACATGCGAACGGTGATGCGCTGATTCATGAGCGGCGTATGGCAACGGAAGGTGTTTCCGCCAACCGTCTTGGCCGCGTACATGGCCGTGTCGGCATGACGGAGCAGGGTTTCACCATCAGCGGCGTCGTCCGGGAAAAAGCTGACGCCAATGCTGGCGCTGGTAAAGAAATTGGATTCACCACCGGAAAACGGTGCGGCAATCTCTTCTTTGACGCGTATTGCAATGTCGACCGTAGCCTTCGCATCAGCCGTTGGCGCCATCAGCACAATGAACTCATCGCCGCCCTGGCGATACAGACGGCAGGTCGTCGGCATGACATTTTTCAGACGCTGCGTCACCATTTGCAGTAACTGGTCGCCAGCCCGATGGCCGAGCGTGTCGTTAATGATTTTGAAGCGATCAAGATCAATAAACAG
>JAUYQT010000363.1 GCA_030697085.1 Azonexus sp.
GTCAACGGCAAGCTGCGCGGTGCCATCCGCGTCGCCGCCGAAGCCGACAAGGCGAGCATCGAAGCCGCGGCGCTGGCCTCCGAGGGTGCCGTCAAATTCATGGAAGGCAAGGCGCCCAAGAAGGTCGTGGTCGTTCCCGGCCGTCTGGTCAATATCGTCGTTTAAGGAAAAACCGCCATGCGCGTCCCGTTCCAGCTTTTGCTTGCCGCAATCTTCGCCGCCATCCTGACCGGCTGCGGCTTTCAACTGCGCGGGACGCTCAGCGGCAACCTGCCTTACAAGACGATGCTGATCGCGCTGCCGGATACGGCCGATGTCCGGATCTGGCTGGAGCGTTACATCAATGCCGCCGGCAGCACTGAAATCGTTGACGATCCAAAGCTGGCCGAGGCCACTTTCCAGCAAATCTCCGACAGCCGCGTGAAGACTATTCTCAGCGTCAACGCCCAGGGCCGCGTTCGGGAATATCGCCTGCAACTGAATTACCGTTTCCGCGTCGTCAATGCCAAGGGGCAGGTGCTGGTACCGCCCAACGAAGTCAGCCTGACCCGCGACATCACTTTCGACGACTCCAACGTGCTCGCCAAGGATCTTGAAGAAAGCCTGCTCTGGCGTGACATGAACAACGATCTGGTCAATCAGATCATGCGCCGGTTGTCGATCATCAAGCCGAAGAATCCCGACCTCGAAGAAGACAAGTAATGCTGCTCAAGGGCGAACAACTCGCGGCGCATCTCGAACGCGAGTTGCGCCCGCTCTATGTGTTGTACGGCGACGAGCCGCTGCTGGTTCTTGAAGCCGCTGACGTGATCCGTGCCAAGGCCCGGCAAAAGGGTTACAGCGAGCGCGAAGTATTGACCGTGTTGCCGCATTTCGACTGGGGAACGCTGCTCGCCGCCGGCGGCAATATGTCGCTATTCGGTGATAAAAAACTGATCGACCTGCGCATTCCAACCGGCAAACCGGGCAAAGAAGGCGGTGCAGCGCTGCAGCAATGGTGCCAGCATCTTTCGCCGGACAATATGCTGCTCATTACCTTACCGGAACTCGACTGGCGTGAGGAAAAAGCAGTCTGGTTCACCGCGCTGGTCAATGCCGGCGTCGTGGTCAAACTGATGGCGCCCCCACTGACCGAACTACCGGGCTGGATCGCTGGCCGCCTGCGCCGGCAGCAACAAAATGCCGACCGGGAAAGCCTGGCATTCATCGCCGAACGGGTCGAAGGCAATCTGCTCGCGGCGCATCAGGAAATCCAGAAACTCGGTCTGCTTTACCCCGCTGGCGCATTGAGTGCAGCGCAGATTCGCCAGGCGGTGCTGAACGTTGCCCGCTATGACATTGATGGCCTGCGCGAGGCTTTGCTTACCGGTGATATAGCCCGTCTGAAGCGGACGCTCGACGGCCTGATGCAGGAGGGCGAAGCGCCGCCGCTGGTACTCTGGGCGATGAGCGAGGAAATCCGGGCGCTGACGACAATCCGCATCGGCATGGATGCCGGCAAACCGGTCGATCTGCTGCTCAAGGATGCCAAAGTCTGGGGGCCGCGGGCCAATCCGGTCAAAAAAGCCCTGCAACGACTGTCGACCGCAGCACTCGAAGCGGCACTGCAACACGCCGGTCAAATCGACCGGCTGGTCAAGGGCATCGGCCAGGGTAATATCTGGGAAGAATTTATGCGCCTGGGCTTACGCCTTTGCCCGGCGAGCAAAACAAAACAGGGCGCCGTCGTGTAATCTGCGGCAAAAAACGTAACGATATCGGGGGATACCATGCAACGCTGCCTGAAGCTGTTCAACCTGGGCCTGACTGTCGTACTGGGCTGCGCCCCGGGCACCGTCATGGCCGCCAACAGTATTTCGGAGCTGCTGCCGCTCTCACTGGAAGAGTTGATCGCCACTCCAGTCGTCACCGCGTCCCGCCGCGCCGAAGGCCGCGAGAAAACGCCGGCCCACATCATGGTCATCACCCGCGAACAAATGCGCGATCGCCGCTACAAGAGCCTGGCCGATCTGCTCGAAGACCTGCCGGGGGTCGATTTCCAGCGCGGCACGCGCTCCTCGCAGTTCAACAACTTCGTTTTTCAAGGCAATCTCAGCAACAACAAATTGCTGATCCTGCTCGATGGCGTGCGTATCGACCATCCGGCCGGCGGCAAGATTCCGATTGCCGAGAATTTCTCGCTTTATTTCGCCAAGCAGGTCGAAGTGCTCTATGGCCCGGCTGCGGCGCTCTATGGCGCCGACGCCTTCGCCGGCGTGATCAACATCATTACTGAAAAGACGACTACGGCCGGCGGCAAGGTCTCGGTTGGCGGCGGTAGCTATGGCTCGCTGGAAGGCAACTTCCTGGCCAGCGCCCCGCTCGGGGTGGGTTTCTCGCTGACTGCCGGCGCGCATTACCAGAAAAGCGACCGGGCCCCGCTCGACAAGGATTACCCGAACGCCTACCCCAAAGTGGCGGCCGGTGGCGTTCCCGCCGCCCAGCGCGAGGATTACGTCGGCGACATCAGCAGCCAGAGCCAATACTTCCGCCTCGACTACCAGGACAGCCTGACGCTCAGTTTCTACCGCAACCGTTTCCGCAGCCTGAGCAGCAACGGCGACCGCCCGGACAAAGCATTTTTCCTCGCCAACGCTTTCTGGGACACGACCATCGACACCTGGTCCGGCAAATACCGTTTCGAGTTGAGTCCATCGCTGAAAGGCGAACTGGTCATCGATCAGTCTACCTACCAAGTTGACCCCAATTCGCGCTACATCAACTCGTTCACCAACTTCGAAAATCACGGTTACGACTACGCCTATGCCCGCCGGCGCGGCATCGAGCAGAACCTCAACTGGGCAATCAACGACCAGCATGTCGTGCTCGCCGGCCTCGGCTACAAGGATTACCGCGCCATCGAAACGCCGGACTTGCCGCGTCCTTACAACACCTCGCAAAGCTCGCAAGCACAAGGTCTGTTCTATCCGAACACCAACCTGCCCTTGCAGATATTCGAAGCGAACTACCATAGTCTGTCCGGCTATCTGCAGTGGCAGGCGCAATGGACACCTTCCCTGTCAACCATCGTTGGTGCCCGCCAGGACAAATTCTCCACTTATGGCAACAGCTTCAACCCGCGTCTCGGGGTGGTCTGGCAACCGCTCGCCGGCAATTACCTGAAACTGCTCTACGGCGAAGCCTTCCGGACGCCCTCGCCGGAAGAAAGCTACAGCGCATTCGGCAGTTTTAATACCGGCGGCAATCCGAGTGGGCTGTTCCGCGCGCCCAATCCCGCTCTACAGCCTGAGAAATCAAAAACCTTGTCGCTGACCTGGGACTGGCGCCCCGATCGCCAGTTCAATCTGGTGACCAATGCCTATTTGACGAAAGTCGACAAGGTCATCATTACCCGCAGTGATGCCACGCCAACCCAGTACATCCCGGGCACGACGCTGCTGCAGACGGAGTCGAAGCAAAACAGTGGCAATGATCAATACTATGGCATCGACCTTATCCCGCAATGGCAAACCCATCTTGGCGGCCCGTGGACAGCCGACTTGTGGGGCAGTTACAGCTATGTCAAAGGCTCGTTCCGTGAAACCGAAAATGGCCCCGACCTCAAGCTGATCAACA
>JAUYQT010000368.1 GCA_030697085.1 Azonexus sp.
TGTCATCAGCCGCCAACCAGATTTTGTCGCACCGGGCGCCGAACTAGCCAACTCTCTGGAGGCCGGGCTGGCTTTGGCGGCCAGCGACGAGCTGATTTTCATCATCGGCGGCGCCGAGATCTATCAACAGGCGATGCCCCTTGCCAATCGACTGGAAATCACCGAAGTTGACCTCGCCCCGGAAGGCGACAGCTGGTTTCCGGAGATTGCTGCGACCACAGAAACTACGGCTGGTCCTACGGTCGACTGGGAAAAAACGGCAAAAAAAACCCCGCCCAGCCAGACTGGAACGGGGTTTTCCTTCGTTACCTATCGCCGCCAAGCCGCTTGAGGCTTCAGCGCAGAGGTGCAGAGGTGCAGGGTGAAATATGCGCTTGACCACTTTGATGCCGCCGGACATTTTCGGCGAAGTGCCGAATGGGCGGGTGATGGTGGGGCGAGAATGAAGCCGGCGAGGTTTATTCCTGCCCTCGCCAATTGACCGGCCACGCCTATAATCTTACTTAATATAGATCGATATTCAATGAGGTAAGACAATGACCGCCACCGCAACCCTCTCCAGCAAATACCAAATCTCCATCCCCAAGGCCATTCGCGAGGAACAGCATTGGGAAAGCGGTCAAGAATTCGTCTTCATTTCCAAGGGCAAAGGGGTTTTGGTCATCCCCGTTCCCGACCTCGATCAGCTTTCCGGCATCGCGTCGGGCGCCAAGGCTGAAGGCTATCGGGACCGCGAGGACCGTTTCTGATGCGGGTTGTCGATACGTCAGTCTGGATCGAGTGGCTGATCGGCAGCCCGCTGGGCAAACGCTTGGCGCCGGAGATTCCCGACAAGGCGCAATGCATCGTCCCAACGATTGTGCAACTGGAACTGGCCAAATGGCTCACCCGTGAAGTCGGCGAAGAGCAGGCGGATCAGATGATCGCCTACACGCAGAAATGCATCGTCGTGCCGCTCGATACGACCATCGCCCTGAAAGCCGCCGACCTGCACCGACAGTTCAAGCTGGCGACGGCGGATGCCATCGTCTATGCCACAGCGCTGGACCGGGGCGCCGACCTGCTCACCTGCGATGCCCATTTCGAAAAACTGGCTGGCGTGGCCTACTTTCGGAAAGATGCATAGAAGGTCCGAGAGTCCAATGGCCCGAGGATATGAAATAAAGCTGACCCGAATGGCACTGTGCGGAGCCAGGTGCGCCCGTATCCAGATAAACGGCATAGCGGTATGCTGTCGGCACTTCGGCGGACAACATGTGTGGAGCAGAATATGATTGTTTCTGCTCCACCTTTGGGGAAGCGGTGTAAAAATCGCCTCGCAGACCATGACAGCGATTCATGAAACCCAATAAATCAATAGCTTGGTACTCCGTATGCCCTTATATACCCCGCACCGACAGGAAGTCTGCACCTGTTCTGGTGCAGACTGAACGTTATGCAACTTTGAAACATTGGAGAAACGAATGAAATTACTCAATAGGGAAGAATTCAAGAAGGCCGCTGGAACTCCCCTTTTTCATAATCGAGACTTCTCTCTTTATGATGGCGCCCCATATGAGTGCGTTTGCGGAGCAACACATTACTTTAGCCAATTTTCCGGCCAACATTTTGCGTCTACGGGGGCTAGCGCTAAGTTCATGGTTCAGTGCCCAGATAACCAAAATGCAGCAACACTGATTAAAACCAAGAATAAATTTCTAATTTTGTTTGATCGTTTTGTTTCCATAGCTGGTTGCGTGGAACAAAAATAGCTCTTTCTCAAAGTAAATTATTAACGGAAAAAACAGTGGCTAGATTGATAGGAAAAATAATTGGATTGATTATTAATGTAATCATGACTCCAATCGTTGTGGTAATCGCCATTCCAATGGGGATATTAAAAGCTAGGCGAGCTCAAAAAAGCAGGCTTCTTTTTACTGGCGAAGAGCAAGCTTTGTTAGCAAAAGCTCAGAGGGTGATCAATATGGAAAATAATGGGCTGCTCACCCCCGATAGAGATCTGCTTGAGGTGGCAAGATGTATTGAGGATGCTCGATGTGATTATCAAACAATCAAAAGTCGAGAACGATTCGATACATCATTTTCAGAATTTATGATGCCTAAAATTGACGAATGTCATGTAATGGATTGGGACAATGTTATTAGCTATTTTGAGCTGTCCCGTTATTTTTCTTCTGATCATCACCATGAGCTACCCAGTGTCCAAGACCTTTTGCGAGCACTTCAAAACTATATAGCAGGCTACAAAGATGAAAACGGATTTTATCCAAAGACTGTCATGTTAGATCACAATGTTCATATGATGTTTGCTCATGCCGGAATTTATAGAAATGGAAGTGATTATTTTGGTGAGACGGAAATAATTTCTG
>JAUYQT010000421.1 GCA_030697085.1 Azonexus sp.
AGCGCGCCCCGGTTCAGTCTTTTTCGACCGGCATTTGAAGGAGTCGCACGCGATCCTTGGCCTTGACGAAAACCTGCTGGTTCGGATTAGTGTATTTAGTCTTCTTGGGACCACGGTAGGTCAAAACAATCGCAGCGATCATACCAACCAGCAATACGATAGAGGCAAGTTCAAATGGGAAAACATAATCGCTGAACATCAACGCGCCAATACTCTTGGTATTGGAAATTCCCGCAGGAAGCAATACGTCAGCGGCCGGAACCTGAAGATATTTGCTACCCAATACCAAACTCATTTCAACCACCATGAGAATACCTAGAATGGCTCCAAGTGGGAGATAGTTCCAGAACCCCTGTCGTACACGGTCTATGTTTATATCGAGCATCATGACAACAAAAAGGAATAGCACCATTACCGCACCAACATAGACAAGAATGAGGGCAATTGCCAAAAACTCAGCCTGCAGCAATGCCCAGATTCCCCCACAGGTAAAGAATGCGAGGATCAAATGCAAAGCAGCATGCACCGGATTCCTGGCAGTGATTACACGGAGACTGGCAGCAATTAGAATCGTAGCCAGAAAGTAGAAGACAAAAGTCTGAAAATCCATCGCTAGTCTCTATTATCGGTAAGGTGCATCAAGTTCACGATCTTTGGCAATTTGTGCCTCATAGCGATCACCCGTGGCCAACAACATTTGCTTGGTGTAATAAAGATCGCCCCGCTTTTCCCCGTGATATTCAAATATCCGAGTTTCAACGATTGCATCAACTGGGCAAGCCTCTTCACAGAAACCGCAGAAAATACATTTCGTCAAATCAATATCATACCGAGTGGTACGTCTTGAACCATCATCACGCGGCTCAGCTTCAATGGTAATCGCTAGAGCCGGACAAATCGCCTCACAAAGCTTGCAAGCAATACAACGTTCCTCTCCATTCGGATAACGCCGTAAAGCATGTAGCCCACGAAACCGAGAACTCTGTGGCGTCTTTTCTTCAGGGTACTGGACTGTAATTTTCCGTGCGAAAAAATACTTGCCGGTTACTGACATTCCTTTCAACAACTCCTTGAGGAGGAGGCTGTTGAAGATTTCCTTCATCGAACCCATAAAATTCCCCTCACTTCCAGATATTCAAAGGTGACATCATCCAAACACCGACGACGACGAGCCAAATCAAACAAATTGGTAAAAAAACCTTCCAGCCAAGACGCATCAACTGGTCATAACGATAACGTGGAAACGTGGCTCGGAACCAAAGGAAAAGGAACAAAACAAAGGACGTTTTGGCGAATAACCAAAGAATCCCATCTGGCAAAAAACCAACCGGAGACAGCCAACCACCCAGAAACAAGATCGAAGTCAATACTGCGACAAGAATCATGTTGGCATATTCCGCCAAAAAGAACAGGGCGAACGCCATGCCAGAATACTCAACGTGAAAACCAGCAACAATTTCCGATTCACCCTCAGCGACGTCAAATGGCGCGCGATTTAACTCAGCCGTACCAGATATTAAATACACAATAAACATCGGAAATAATGGCAGCCAATTCCAGGAAAGGAAGCCCAACCCCAAATCAGCAAATCGGCCATTACTTTGACCATTAACAATTTCGACCAGATTAAGACTGTTGGAAACCATCAAGACTACGATCAGCGAAAACCCCATCGCAATTTCATAGGAAACCATCTGAGCCGCGGAGCGCATTGCGCCAATAAAAGCATATTTCGAATTTGACGCCCAGCCAGAAAGGATTACACCGTACACACCCATTGATGTAATTGCCATGATATAGAGCAAACTCGCATCAATATTGGCGAGCACCAGCGTGTCAGTGAATGGAACAACGGCCCAAGCAGCAAGCGCCGGCGCAATTGCCAGCATCGGAGCGATTATAAATATTCCTTTACTGGCACTACTCGGAACAATAATTTCCTTGAGCAAGAGTTTCAAACCGTCAGCAATTGGTTGAATCAGCCCCCACGGCCCCACTCGATTAGGTCCAATTCGAACTTGCATGAAACCAATGACCTTGCGTTCAGCAAGTGTCAGATAGGCCACACCGAGCATCAAGGGAGCAACGATGAGAACTATCTTGATAAGCGTCCAAACAGCTGGCCATACACCACCGAAGACACCCTGCCCAAAACCCATTAGTGCGTCCATTTATGCACGCTCCACAGAAATCTGCCCGAACATATCACCTAGCTTACTGGTGCTTGAATGCGCCGCTGAAACGCAGACGCAACCTGCTGGAATATTGTTATCGGCCACGGCAATCAACAAAGCCTCACCCTGCCCCTGCGTAAGCCTAACGGAAGCCCCTGATACCAGGCCCAAATCTGATAGTGTCAAGTCGTTAAACCGGGCTGCTGGAGCAACAGAGTCGGTTGTTTGCTGCAAAACAGGAGAACGTCGCGCCATTGAATCAGCGAAGTTAATTGGAACGTTGGCAATCCGCTGCAATCCAATATTGACTGAAGGCAGTTTTAGATCAACGCCATTCAAGTCGTTGCTTAAACCTGCAGCAAACTCGACATCCTTGCCTAGAACCTCATCTCTAACCGATTCACTCGATTCATAAGCGAACCCGTCCAAATTCAGGACGTTTCCGAGAACACGCAATATTTTCCATGCCGGGCGCGAGTCGCCACGTGCCTTAACAACACCGTTGAAGCTTTGGATACGGCCTTCAGTATTAACGAAAGTACCGGCAGTTTCCGTATAAGGAGCGATTGGCAACATCACATCGGCGTATTCAAATGCCGGCGCATGTTTAAATGAAGACATATACACAACGAGGCTTGCCTGTTTAAGCGCGGCGATTGCCAATTGCGGGTTGCCGCAATCAAACTCAGGCTCAACCCCCATTAGCACATAAGCTTTTCGGGGTTTGTCGAACATCTCGCGAGCATTTGAGCCGGATGCTCGAGGCAACGCAAGGTTGCCACCAACCGTATTGGCAGCCTCACCAAGAAAACCAACCGTCCCACCCGTCAGTTTAGCAAGCTCAAGCGCCAGAAGCTGAATTTGACTCGCATCAGCAGACTGAGTAGCAACATTACCCAATAAAATCGATCGCTTATCACCCTCAACAAGGCTTTGAGCAATTTTTCGACTTTGATCGGAGAGAGCAACCGAGGCAAGTTCGACTGAAGGTGTAACACCCTTTATCTCAGCAGCTGCCTTTAATATTGCAGCCAATTCAACAACAAGCAAAGAGGGTGATACGGTAATTCGATCATGCAATTCAATTAAATCGTCATCCGATGTTACTGACAGCACACTAACTTTTGTAAATTTCTTCGCAGCCTGCCTCAATCGCTGAGCAATAAGCGGGTGATCTTTTCGCAAAAAAGCGCCGACTACAAGCGCTGCGTCAAGATCCTTGATCTCTGAAATTTTCAATCCGAGCCAAGGCGTACCACCGCGTTTGCCATCAGAAGAAAAATCAATTTGCCGCGGGCGGAAATCAACATTAATGCTGCCAAGGCCGGCCATCACCTTGCCGAGCAGGAAAAGCTCTTCAACCGTTGAGTTTTGTGCTGCGAGCGCAGCCAGAGAATCTCCGCCATGTTCGCGTGAGACATCTTTTAATCCATGAGCAACGTAATCAAGCGCAACAGTCCAGTCCACTTCGCGCCATTGACCACCCTGCTTAACCATAGGCTTGGTTAAACGCTCTTCTGAATTTAAAGCCAGATATGAGAAACGCTCTTTATCGGAAATCCAGCACTCATTCACATCCTCGTTTTCACGAGGCAAGACACGCATTACGCTATCGTGTTTGACCTGAACAACCAAGTTTGCGCCCGCCGAGTCATGCGGACTTATGGATTTACGGCGCTGCAACTCCCAGGAGCGCGCGGTGTACCGGAATGGTTTGGAAGTTAATGCACCAACAGGACAAAGATCAATCATATTGCCGGACAACTCGGAGTCGACCGTACGCCCAAGGAAAGTAGTTATCTCGGAATGCATATTCCGATTAGCCATTCCCAACTCCATGATACCGCCAATCTCCTGTCCAAAACGGACACAACGAGTACAGTGAATACAACGACTCATTTCCTCCATTGAAATAAGCGGTCCAACATTTTTGTGAAAAACGACGTGCTTTTCTTCTGTGTAGCGACTCTTCATTGGGCCGTAGCCTACCGACATGTCCTGAAGTTGGCATTCACCACCTTGGTCACAAATCGGACAATCCAGTGGGTGATTGATCAGTAGAAATTCCATCACCCCCTTCTGAGCCTTGATCGCCAAATCGGAGTGGGTGAAAACCTTCATTCCATTGGTCACAGGCGTTGCGCAGGCGGGCAAGGGCTTCGGCGCCTTTTCAACCTGGACAAGACACATCCGGCAATTTGCGGCAATTGAAAGTTTTTTGTGATAGCAGAAGTGCGGGATATATACGCCAACCTGCTGCGCGGCATCCATTACCGTGCTGCCATCTGGCACTTGCGCCTTTTTACCGTCGATTTCTATTTCTAGCATGTCGCTACCTTGCAGCCAGTTTTTTCGTATCTATTACTTGGAAGGATTTGGTCAGGCAAAAGCCTTGTGAAATCCACTGCCAGCCCATTGAACATCTTTGGGAATCAGACAGGTCTTATGTTCTATGTGGTACTCAAATTCGCTACCGAAATGCTTAAGAAAACTCTGAACGGGTAACGCGGCAGCATCACCTAGCGCGCAAATAGTACGCCCCATGATATTGCCCAGAACGCTACTCAACAGGTCCATATCTTCCGGCTTGCCTAAACCGCTTTCAATTCGGTGTATTACCTTGTACATCCAAGCAGTACCTTCTCGACATGGAGTGCATTGACCACATGACTCCTCATAATAAAAGAAGGAGAGGCGCTCGAGAGCCTTAACCATACAAACAGTTTCATCCATGACAATAACCGCCCCGGAGCCTAACATCGAGCCAGCTTTACTGATCGAGTCATAGTCCATCGTGGTTTCCATCATCACGTCAGCGGGAACAATAGGTGCCGACGAGCCACCTGGAATAACCGCTTTCAACTTACGGCCACCACGCATTCCACCACACATTTCCAACAGTGTTGCAAATGATGTCCCTAACGGGATTTCGTAGTTGCCGGGACGATTGACGTGGCCGGAAACCGAAAACAGCTTGGTCCCCCCATTATTAGGCTTACCAAGGTTTAGAAACTCTTCACCACCCATCTTGAGAATAAACGGGATCGATGCAAATGTCTCAGTATTATTAATTGTAGTGGGCTTGCCATATAAACCGAAAGAAGCTGGAAATGGCGGCTTGAAACGCGGCTGCCCTTTCTTTCCTTCAATTGATTCTAGCAGCGCTGTTTCCTCTCCGCAGATATAGGCACCATAGCCATGATGTGCAAAGAGTTCAAAGCAAAAATCCGAACCAAGAATATTCTGACCAATGAATCCAGCAGCACGAGCTTCGTCAAGGGCTTCTTCAAAGCGCTTATATGTTTCCCAAATTACACCGTGAACATAGTTGTAGCCACGGTTTGCACCCATAGCATA
>JAUYQT010000512.1 GCA_030697085.1 Azonexus sp.
ATGGTTGACGATGCCATGCCGCTCAAGGCGTTCGGCCGTCATCGGGCGGCCGGTGAAGAGGATTTCCTTGGCGATATGCGGTGGCGCCGCGTTCAAAAAAGTGAGTAGGCCGGTCGCATTATAGGGCACGCCGAGCTTTGCTGGCGTTGCGGCAAAAGTGGCTTCCGGCGTGGCGATGACCAGATCGCAGGCGAATACCAGTTCGCAGGCGCCGCCCCAAACGCCGCCTTCGACCAGCGCGATAACCGGCGAGCGGCAGTTTTCAATCTGCCGGATCAGCATGCGCAGCGGGTCTTGCCAGCCCAGCGGGTCAAGCCCACCCAGCGGCAATTCGTCCACATTATGACCCGATGACCACACCGTCGTACCGGGCTGGGCGCGCAGAATAACGACACGCGCCCGCTCGGCGGTAAACAGCTTGAGTGCTGCGCTGATATCCCTCACCATTTGTTCGGCGAGGGCATTGCGCTTGGCTGGGTAATTCATCGTGATCGTACCGATGTGATCGCTAAACTCGACAATGATCAAAGACATGATGGCGCCTGACGATAATTTAATATGCCTTAAGATTACTCTGAGGCGGGTTCAACTCTGAAGTGCAACAGGGTTCTGACTGAGGTTTTTAAGTTCATGCAGGATATTCTGATCGTTGGCGGTGGCATCAACGGCGCCGGCATTGCGCGCGATGCGGCTGGGCGTGGCCTCAGGGTGACGTTGCTGGAACAGGGCGACCCCGGCGGCGCGACTTCCTGGGCGAGCAGCAAACTGCTGCATGGTGGCCTGCGTTATCTCGAACATTACGCTTTCGGTCTGGTCGGCGAGGCGCTCAAGGAACGCAGCATGCTGTTGCACACTGCCCGGCATCTGACGCGGCCGCTGACTTTTGTACTGCCGCACACGCCGGAGTTGCGCCCGGTCTGGATGTTGCGGCTTGGCCTGGCTTTTTACGACGGGCTGGCGAGTGGCGATTTGCCGCGTGCTGCCGCCGTTAATCTGGCTGAATCGCCGTTCGGCGCTGCGCTGCGCCCTGGGCTCAAACGCGGTTTTACCTACGCCGATGTACAGGTTGATGACGCTCGTCTGGTCATCACAAATCTGATCGATGCTCGCGAACGCGGCGCTCGCATCCTCGATCGGCATCGTTTTCTCGGCGCCCAACGAGAAGGTGGAATCTGGCGGGCCCAAGTCGAAAATATTCGTCGTGGTGAACTATTCGAGATCAGCACGCGCAGCATCATCAACGCGGCTGGCCCGTGGGTGGCGCAGGTGCTGGCTTCGATGCCGGAATTGCCGCAAAAAGCCGGTGTTCAGCTGGTGCGCGGTAGTCACATCGTCGTGCCGCGCCTTTACTGCGGTCAACACGCATTTACGCTACAAAATGATGATGGCCGAATCGTCTTTCTACTGCCCTTCTGCGATGACTTTACGCTGATCGGCACCACCGACAGCCGGGTGAGCGAGCCGGCCGTCGAGGCGCAAATCAGTGAGGGTGAAGTCGATTACCTATGTCGTGCGGCCAATCGCTATCTCCGCACGCCTGTCACGGCCGGGCAAGTCGTCTGGGCGTTCGCCGGCATTCGTTCGCTCTATGACGATGGCCGTAGCGAACCCTCTGCTATTTCGCGTGAATACGTGCTGCAACTCGACCCCGGCCCAGCGCCGGCACTTTCAGTTTTTGGCGGCAAACTCACCACCTACCGTTCGCTGGCTGAAAAGGCGCTGCAAAAACTCGCCGCCAATTTCCCGCAGGCCGGCAAACCGTGGACAGCCGATGTTGCGCTACCCGGCAGCGCGGGCGATGAAAGCGCTGAGGCGCTCGGCGAGCGGCTGCGGCAAGCACACCCGGAATTAGCCGGCGAACCCGTCAGCGATGTGCCCCGCGATTTAACCGCCAACTCGACCGGAGAACTCATCGCCAGCCTCGTTCGTCGTCACGGTACGCGGGCCGAAAGTCTGCTTGCGGGCATTCGGCATGCCTCCGATCTCGGTCAAAATTTTGGCGGCGGTCTGACCGAACTCGAAGCCCGTCACTTCATTCGCCACGAATGGGCGCAAACGGCCGATGACATTCTCTGGCGCCGCAGCAAAGTCGGGCTGTTCATGAATGCGGCTCAGCGCGCCGCCTTTGCCGATTGGCTGCAACTCGAAATAGGGCTTGCACCATGAAATGTCGCCTGGTCTTCGACCGGTTTTTCGTGAAGTACTGACAAATGAGGGCGAGAAGTCGCGTTCCCGCGAGCGTCGGATTTTTGCGACGCAATACCGAATACTGCATATTCTTTATTACTCAGCACACTCTATACTTTCACCGGTTAAATGGAGAGGTAACATGGCCAACATTGGCACACCAGAAGGCTCGCCAGCAATCGCGCTGAGTCAGCCCAAAAATATAAGCTCCGACCCGAACAAGAAGGCATCACCAGCGCTTGCGCTGGCTTCCAGCCACGACTTTCCCATCGTTGGCATTGGCTGTTCAGCCGGCGGGCTGGAGGCTCTGGAAGCTTTTCTGCAGAATTTGCCGGCCGATTGCGGCATGGCTGTTGTCATCGTTCAGCATCTCGATCCAAACCATATAAGCACCTTGCCGCAACTGCTTCAGCGCTCGACTGCGCTACCCGTGGTTGAAGTGCGTGATTGCATGCCGGTTTACGCCAATTGCATTTACGTCATTCCGCCAAATCGGGATATCTCGCTATCAGATGGCTTGCTTCATCTGCTTGAGCCAACCGAGCGGCGTGGTTTGCGCTTGCCGGTCGATTTCTTCCTGCGTTCACTGGCCAATGATCAGCAGGAAAATGCAGTCGGTATTATTCTGTCCGGCATGGGTTCGGATGGCATGCTCGGGATGGGAGCAATCAAGGAGAAATCCGGGTTGACCGTAGCGCAGGAGCCATCGACGGCCAAAGCCGACAGCATGCCGATCAGTGCTATCAAGAGCGGCGTGGTCGATATCATCGCGCCGCCCGAAGAGTTGGCGGCGCGCATCATCAGCTATCTCAAACTTGGCCCACGGCCAATGCAGCCGGAAAACGAGATCGAGCTGGCGGCCCGTAGCGGGCTGGCAAAGATCATGGTGATGCTGCGCATGCGCAGCGGCAATGATTTCTCGCTCTATAAGCCGAGCACGCTTTACCGGCGCATTGAACGACGTACTGCCCTGTTGCAGATCGACGGTATTGCCGGTTATGTCTCCTACGTGCGGGACAATCCGCAGGAGCTTGATCTGCTCTTTCGGGAGCTTTTGATTGGCGTCACCAATTTTTTCCGCGACCCGCCGCTCTGGGATTTTTTGGCCGCGACTGCGCTCCCGGCACTCTTGGCCAGAGAGCCGGTCGGCAAGGTGCTCCGCGCCTGGGTGCCGGCCTGTTCCAGTGGTGAGGAAGCCTACTCGCTGGCGATCCTTTTTAAAGAAACCATTGAGCGGCTGAATCCGGAAGCGCACTTTACGCTGCAGATTTACGCCACCGATCTTGATCCGGATGCCATTGACAAGGCGCGTAATGGCTTTTATCCGGCCAATATCGCGGCTGACATTTCTTCGGAACGCTTGTTGCGCTTCTTCAGCGAAGAAGATGGCGGCTATCGGATCAGCAAAAGTATTCGTGAGATGGTGGTTTTCGCAACGCAGAACATTATTTCTGACCCGCCCTTTACCAAGCTCGATTTTTTGTCCTGCCGCAATTTGTTGATCTACTTCAGCCCCGAATTGCAGAGGCGCTTGATACCGCTCTTCCACTACACGCTCAATCGGCACGGCATTCTGGTTCTCGGCAGCGCCGAAACGGTCGGCAGTTTCACCGATCTTTTTTCCCCGATGGATGCGAAAGTTCGTGTATTCGAGCGTCTCGATCAACGCACGCAGCCTCTGCGCCTCGATTTGCACGCCCGCGTGCCCTATGAAGCGATAATTGACAATAGCGCCGTGCAGAACGACTTTCGGCAAAGCCTGGAATATCTTGTTGATCAGTATATTCAGCAAAATTTTGCCCCGGCCGCCGTGCTGGTCAATGCGGACGGCGACATTATTTACATCAGCGGACGCACCGGCAAATATCTCGAACCGGCTGCCGGCAAGGTCAATATGAATATTCACGCCATGGCACGCGAGGGCCTGCGTGATGCCCTGGCCGGGGTCATTCGCAATGCCTTGCACCAGCAGCCGCAACCGATTTACCTCAATGGTTTGCAGGTCGGCACCAATGGCGGTACGCAAGTCGTCAACGTCACTGTTCAGGGGCTGCAACGTCCTGAGGTCCTGCATAACCGGGTACTGATCGTTTTTAATGATGTCGCCATGCCTGGCGCTCACAGCAAAGGCAAAAAAGCTGCTCCCACCGATCGGGAAGGCGCCTTGACCAGTGAGCTGCAGCAAACCCGCGAAGCTTTGCGCAGTACGCATGAAGAAATGCAGACCTCGGTCGAAGAAGCCAAGTCGGCCAATGAGGAATTGCAGGCGTCGAAC
>JAUYQT010000538.1 GCA_030697085.1 Azonexus sp.
CCACGCCCAAATACAAGCGGATTCTTCTAAAGCTCTCTGGTGAAGCCTTGATGGGTGATGATGCTTATGGCATTAATCCACAGACTATCGCTGCTATTTGCGGAGAGATCAAGGCGGTCGCTGATCTGGGTGTGGAAATCGGTGTTGTAATCGGCGGAGGTAATATTTTCCGTGGTATGGCCGGCACGGCCACCGGGATGGATAGGGCAACCGCAGATTACATGGGTATGCTGGCGACGGTGATGAATGCTATGGCATTGTCCGATGCTATGCGGCAGTGTGGTTTGAATGCCCGAGTTCAGTCGGCGCTCAATATTGAGCAAGTGATTGAACCTTATATTCGTGGCAAGGCGATTCGTTATCTGGAAGAAGGGAAAATCGTGATTTTTGGTGCCGGCACCGGTAACCCATTTTTCACGACTGACACCGCTGCAGCATTGCGCGGTTCGGAAATCGGCGCAGATATTGTCCTCAAGGCAACCAAGGTTGACGGGATTTACACGGCCGACCCCAAGAAAGATGCGTCGGCGACGCGTTTTGATAAAATTAGTTTCAATGACGTGATCTCCAGGAATCTTGCCGTGATGGATGCGACAGCTTTCGCTCTCTGTCGTGATCAAAAATTGCCGATCAATGTATTTTCCATCTTCAAGGCTGGTGCGCTTAAGCGCGTGGTCTGTGGTGAAGATGAAGGTACGTTGGTCTATTGCTGAGAAAAATGATGATTGCAGAACTTAAAAACGTATCTGAAAGCAAGATGCAAAAATCGTTGGAGTCGTTGAAAAACGACCTCCAGAAAATTCGTACCGGCCGTGCGCATACCGGCTTGCTTGACCATATTCAGGTTGATTACTACGGCTCAATGGTGCCTGTGAACCAGATCGCCAATATCACTCTTGTTGATGCGCGTACGATCGGTGTCCAGCCTTGGGAAAAGAATATGGCCTCCAAGGTCGAAAAGGCTATTCGCGACTCCGATCTTGGCCTCAACCCGGCTTCGCAAGGCGATTTGATCCGCGTGCCGATGCCGGCACTCACTGAAGAGCGTCGTCGTGATTTGATCAAGGTCGTCAAGACCGAGGGCGAAAGCGCCAAGGTGGCGATTCGCAATTTGCGCCGCGATGCCAATACGCAGCTCAAGGATGCACTTAAAAAGCACGAAATCCCCGAGGACGACGAACGCCGGACGCAGGATGATATCCAGAAATTGACTGATCGTTATGTTTCTGAAGTCGATAAGATGCTCGCCCTCAAAGAGGCCGAGTTGATGCAGGTTTGAGCGCCGTTTCTAGCTGATTGCCAGCGGAATGGCTATTTTTTCCAGTTCGACACAACATCTTCCTGACGTGGCGGTAGTGCCACGTCATGTTGCCGTTATCATGGATGGTAATGGTCGCTGGGCAAAAAAACGTTTTCTACCACGCGTTGCAGGTCATGTTAAAGGCGTCGAGCTGCTCCGTGAAATGGTCCGCGCTTGCCTTGAGCGCGGCGTTCAGTATCTGACTCTGTTCGCATTTTCATCCGAAAATTGGCGTCGACCGCAAGATGAGGTCACGTTGCTGATGCAACTGTTCGTCAAGGCGCTCGAGCAGGAGGTTGAGAAACTCGACCGCAATGGCGTTCGTTTGCGGGTGATTGGTGATCTGGCGCCTTTCGAGCCTCGCTTGCGCGAACTGATAAGTCAGGCTGAAAAAAAAACCGCTGACAACACCCGTCTCGATCTGACAATTGCTGCTAACTACGGCGGACGTTGGGACATTACGCGGGCGGTAAATCAGATGCTGGCGGCTCAACCGGAAAAACGCGAGGCTTGGAGTGAGTCAGATCTCGAGTCATATCTCTCGATGAGTTTTGCGCCGGAGCCGGATCTGTTTATTCGTACGGGCGGCGAGCAGCGGATCAGTAATTTCCTGCTCTGGCAGCTCGCTTACACCGAACTTTATTTCACTCCGACCCTGTGGCCTGATTTCGACACTGCAGAGTTCGACAAGGCGATCGTTTCTTACCAGCAACGTGAACGCCGTTTTGGTCGGACCAGTGAGCAGCTCATCGAAAAGCCGAATGCTTAAAACCCGAGTTATTACTGCACTAGTTTTAGTGGGGCTTTTACTGCCCGCGATGTTTTATCTTCCCCAGTCTTATTGGGCGCTGGCGGTTGCGGCCTTTATCGGCATTGGCGCCTGGGAATGGGGGGCTTTATTGGGCTGGCGTAATCCATCGCGCTTGATATTGGGCTTCCTCACTGCGCTGATCTGCGCCAGCATTTCACTGCTGGCTCCTGAAGCCATTGGCGCAACTGCTGTCGCCAGCCCCGCCCAGACATGGGTCTTGGCAATTTACGCGTTGGCCGCTTTCTTTTGGTGTCTGGTCATGCCGTTCTGGCTGCAAAAGAAATGGTCATTAGTTGGTATCGGTGGCTTGTTGGTTGGTGCTGTCGTATTGATTCCGACCTGGCTGGCGATGGTGCAGCTGCGTATTCTTGGACCTGGTGTGCTGCTCGGAATTTTTGCCGTGGTCTGGATGGCAGATATTGCGGCTTATTTTTCCGGTAAAACCTTTGGCAAACACAAGCTAGCACCTTCGATCAGCCCAGGAAAAACCTGGGAAGGGGCGATTGGCGCCGGTATCGGCGTGATCATTTATGGCTTGGTGATCCGTCAGGTTTTTTCCCTCGAACTAATGTCATTGTCGCTGTGGGTGCTGGCGCTGGTTGGCTTAACGGCGATCAGCATTATTGGTGATCTTTATGAATCGCTGTTGAAGCGCAAGGCAGGCATCAAGGATAGTAGCAACGTTCTACCTGGGCACGGCGGCATACTCGACCGTATCGATAGCCTGACCTCAACTTTGCCGGTCGTCGCCTTGTTCTGGTTGCTCGTGGTCTAATTCGGCTTATGAAAATTCAGAATGTTACCGTGCTGGGTTCCACCGGCTCGATTGGGGTAAGTACGCTGGACGTCATTCGTCGCCATCCAGATCGTTACCGCGCTTTCGCCTTGTGCGCTCATAGTCAGCTCGAAAGCTTGTTTGCTCAATGTCTCGAATTCAGGCCGCAGTTCGCGGTCCTCCGTGATGCCAGGTTGGCGGCTGAATTAGCCGAACGCTGTCGTTCCGCGGGCTTGACGACTGAGGTTAAATTCGGTGTTGACGCGCTGATTGAAATGTCTTCGTTGCCGGAAGTCGATTCAGTAATGGCGGCCATTGTCGGTGCCGCCGGCCTCGAGCCGACGCTGGCGGCTGCCCGTGCCGGCAAGAAACTCATGCTGGCTAACAAGGAAGTGTTGGTCATGGCCGGTGAGTTATTCATGCATGCAGTTCGCGTGCATGGTGCGACACTGCTGCCGGTCGACAGTGAACATAACGCTATTTTTCAGTCGCTTCCCGCCGATTTTGGCCGTGGATTAGCGGCTTGCGGTGTGCAAAAAATTCTGCTTACCGCCTCCGGCGGCCCATTCCGCAATACGCCGTTGGCCGAACTCGCCAACGTTACCCCAGATGCTGCTTGCGCGCATCCCAACTGGGTTATGGGGCGGAAAATTTCGGTCGACTCTGCGACGATGATGAATAAGGGCCTGGAGGTGATCGAGGCTCACTGGATTTTCGCCGCGCCGCCGGAAATGATTCAGGTGGTCGTGCATCCGCAAAGCGTCATCCATTCCGCTGTGCAATACGCCGATGGCTCGGTGCTGGCGCAACTGGGTAATCCTGATATGCGTACGCCAAT
>JAUYQT010000610.1 GCA_030697085.1 Azonexus sp.
CGGCAACGCCTACTTCACCGGCTTCGGCAACAACAAGCGGATCGTCTTTTTCGACACCCTGCTGGCCCGTCTTAGCCCACCTGAAATCGAAGCCGTCCTCGCTCACGAACTCGGCCATTTCCGCAAAAAACACGTCGTCAAACGCATTGCCTTCATGTTCGCCAGTTCACTCGGCTTCCTCTGGCTACTCGGTCAATTGATCGACGCCCCGTGGTTTTTCAGCGGCCTGGGCGTGCCGGCACAAAACACCGCGCTGGCCCTGATCCTCTTTTTTCTCGTCATGCCCATCTTCACTTTCCCGTTCAGCCCGCTCATGAGCCGACTTTCACGCCAACACGAATTCGAGGCCGACACCTACGCTGCCGAACACACGGCCGCGGCTGACCTCAGCCAGGCCCTGGTCAAACTCTACGAAGACAACGCCTCAACCCTAACCCCCGATCCCATTCACTCGATGTTCTACGACTCTCACCCACCCGCAGCACAACGCATTGCGCGCCTGCAACGTCAGGAGAGACCCGCATGATGGAAGGACGTGTCGTCGCCGCCCACGGGCGACAGTACCTGGTTGAACTTGCCGACGGCACATTGCTGCCCTGCTTCACGCGAGGCAAACGCAGCGACGTAGCCTGCGGTGACCGTGTCGACATCCTGCGCAGCTCCGACGACCAGGGCGTCATTGAAGCGATTCAGCCACGTACCAGCCTGCTCTATCGCTCCAACGACACCAAACAAAAACTGATTGCCGCCAATGTCGACCAACTGGTCATCGTCGTTGCGACCGAACCCGCCTTTTCCGATGATCTGATCACCCGCGCCCTGCTCGCCGCCGAAAGCGAAGAGATTGAGCCGCTGATCGTTCTCAATAAATGTGACCTGACGGACAAACTTCCAGCCGCCCGTGAGCGCCTGGCCATGTTTGCCCGGCTCGGCTACCGCATCGTCGAACTCTCCGCGCTGGAACACGCCGAAGATCTCCGCCCGGAACTCTATGGCGTCACCAGCGTACTGGTCGGCCAGTCCGGCATGGGAAAATCGACGCTGGTCAATGCGCTCGTGCCCGAAGCCAATGCCGCCACCCGTGAAATTTCGCAGGCGCTGGATTCCGGCAAGCACACGACAACGCACGCCACGCTCTATCACCTGGATGCCGACAGCGAACTGATCGACTCGCCCGGCCTGCAGGAATTTGGCCTCGGACACCTGGATCGTCAAGAAATTGAGTACGCCTTCCGTGAGTTTCGCGCCTACCTTGGTCAATGTCGCTTTCGCGACTGTCGCCACAATCAGGAACCCGATTGCGCCCTGATTGCTGCGGTCAACGCCGGAGAAATCGATGAAAAGCGTTTTGGTGCCTATCACCGCATCGTCGGCACACAACGTAATGGCTGAAACTCACTCAAATTTTCTGAGCAACCGGCCGCTGCAATAACACAACAGGGAAATACCAGATTGATGGTAGTCATATTGATCATGGACGGCGATAATCATCAAAACATCGCCACCCACCCCGCGACCAGGGAGCAAAGATGGCTGCCAGCCAGCCCACCATACTAATTGTTGATGACACACCGGAAAACCTCAGCGTTCTCGGTGAACTATTACAACCCACCTACCGCGTCCGCGCCGCCAACTCCGGCCGCCGCGCCCTGCAGATTGCCCGCGGCAAAACGGCGCCCGACCTCATTCTGCTCGATGTCATGATGCCGGACATGGACGGCTACCAAGTGCTGGTCGCCTTGCGAGCCGATCCGGCGACGCGCAACATCCCGGTCATTTTTGTCACTGCGATGGACGCCACCGAAGATGAAGAACGCGGCCTCAACTGTGGCGCGGTTGATTACATCACCAAGCCAGTACGCCCAATCATCGTCCTCGCCCGCGTTCGTGCCCAGCTTGAAGTGAAGCGGGCGCGCGATTTTTTGCGCGATCAAAATAGCTTTCTCGAAGCCGAAGTTGCCCGCCGCATGGGCGAAAACCAGCTCATTCAACAAGTCAGCATTCACGCCCTGGCACGCCTGGCCGAAACCCGCGACCCGGAAACCGGCAACCACCTGCGCCGCACGCAGGAATACGTCCGCACGCTGGCCAACGGTCTGAAAAATCACCCACGGTTTTCTGCCTATCTCACCGAAACAACCATCGACGCGCTGGCCAAATCCGCCCCCTTGCACGATATCGGCAAAGTTGGCATTCCCGATCACATCCTGCTCAAGCCGGGCAAACTGACGCCGGAGGAGTGGGAGATCATGAAAACCCACGCCGAACTCGGCAGTAACGCGATCGAACACGCCGAGGCCGACGCCGAGAAGCCGGTGGTCTTTCTCTCCATCGCCAAAGAAATCGCCCATTACCACCATGAAAAGTGGGATGGCAGCGGCTACCCGGCTGGCTTGGCCGGTGATGCCATACCGATCTCGGCCCGCCTGATGGCGCTGGCCGATGTCTTCG
>JAUYQT010000613.1 GCA_030697085.1 Azonexus sp.
CGTCAATACCCAGTCAAAACAAGGTGCGGCGCATATGAGTTTCACGGTCGAAGTGACCAATTTACAAAATATGCAACGCACGCTGGCGCTGATTCATGGGGTCGAAGGCGTCGTCGGCGTGCGCCGCGCCTGAGCCAAGGAGAGGGTTATGAAAGGCAATTTCGCTGCGATTGCGCTAACCGTTATTGGGGTGCTGGCGTTGATTGTCAATCTTGATCTAATCGAGATTGACCTCGTTAATTTGCTCCGCAAGTGGTGGCCACTGGCTTTGGTGGCGCTCGGTATTGCCTTGTATTTCACGCCGGATGAAGCAGCTCGGAAATCGACGGATCCAGCCGATTCAGGCCGATAACGACAGGCCGCTGCTGCGGCCGCCGGATTTGGATGGTATCCCTTCAAAATTGGCCTGTTTTTTCGGTTGACCGCAGGATGACTCCTGGTTCCTGCGGTCATTGCGGCGGCAGATCAAGCGCCGCCCAGCGTCACCATGAGTTCACCTTGCGCGTTGTGAGGCTTGGCTCGGGCTGAGCGTCGGCGTTGGTAGGCGCCAGCGCTGTTCATTTCCCAACCTTGCTGGTTGTCGGCGAGATAAAACTTGAGGCCTTCTGTAATGACCCGTTTTTTCAGCTTGGGATCGAGAATGGGGAAGGCAAGCTCAATGCGTTTGAAAAAGTTGCGATCCATCCAGTCGGCACTGGAGAGATAAACGTTTTCCTTGCCGCCGGCGTAGAAGTACATGACGCGGTGATGTTCAAGGAAGCGGCCAATGATCGAACGAACGCGAATGTTTTCGGATAAACCAGCGACGCCGGGGCGTAGCGTGCAAACGCCGCGCACGATGAGGTCGATCAACACGCCGGCTTGCGAGGCTTCGTAAAGGGCGTTGATAACTTCCGGCTCAACCAGTGAGTTCATCTTGGCGACAATGCGCCCTTTCTGGCCGGCGCGCGCCGCATCGGCTTCGGCCTGGATGGCGGCGATGGTGTTGGAATGCAGCGTGAACGGTGCCTGCCACAAGTGTTTTAGGGTGCGCGCCTTGCCCAAACCGGTCAGTTGTTTGAAGACTTCGCTGACGTCGTGGGTGATTTCTTCATTGGCCGTCATCAGCCCAAAGTCGGAGTAGAGGCGGGCAGTGCGCGGGTGGTAATTGCCGGTACCGAGATGGGCGTAGCGTTTCAGACCACCTTCTTCGCGACGTACGATGAGCAGCGCCTTCAGATGTGATTTGTAGCCGACCACACCATAAACGACATGGGCACCGACTTCTTCGAGTTTGGTTGCCCAGCCGATATTGGCTTCTTCGTCAAAGCGAGCCATTAACTCGAGCACGACGGTGATTTCCTTGCCATTTTGTGCGGCGCGAATCAGTGATTTCATCAGCACCGAGTCGGTGCCGGTACGGTAGACGGTCATTTTGATGGCAACAACCTGCGGGTCTTTAATCGCCTGGTTGAGCATTTCGATGACGGGTGAAAAGGATTGATAGGGGTGGTGGAGCAGGATGTCGTTTTTGCGGATACTGTCGAAAATATTGGCGCCCTTGCCGACAGCTCTGGGAATGCCCGGGGTGAAGGGGGAAAACTTCAGATCTGGACGGTCGACCGAATCGGGCGTCTGCATCAGGCGGACCAGATTGACCGGACCTTGAACCCGGTAGAGATCGGCAGTTTTGAGGTCGAACTGGGCGAGCAAAAATTCGGTCATTGCTGGCGAGCAGTTGTCGGCCACTTCAAGGCGAACGGCGTTGCCGAAATTGCGCTGGGGCAACTCGCCCTGTAATTTGGTGCGCAGGTTGGTGACTTCTTCTTCATCAACGAAAAGGTCGGAGTTGCGGGTGGCGCGGAACTGGTAGCAGCCGAGCACGGTCATTCCGGTAAATAGTTCACCGACAAACTCGTGCAGGATGGAGGAGAGGAAAACAAAACCGTAGGCGCAGCCGGCCAGTTCTTCCGGCAAGCGGATGACGCGAGGCAGGACGCGCGGTGCCTGGACGATGGCGGCGTTGGAACTGCGGCCGAAGGCGTCCTTGCCATCAAGTTCGATGGCGAAATTGAGGCTTTTGTTGAGGACGCGCGGGAATGGGTGCGAAGGGTCGAGTCCAATCGGCGTTAGCACTGGGACCATTTCCCGCATGAAATAATTGCGGATCCATTCGCGCTGGGCTTCGTTCCAGGTCGAGCGGCGCAGAAAGCGGATGCCCTGTTCGGCCAGGGCCGGCAGGATTACGGTGTTTAGTTGCTGATATTGCTCGGTCACAATGGCGTGGGCTTCGGTCGAGACGAGCCGGAAGGCTTCCTGGGCGGTTTTGCCATCGCTGGTGATGATCACCGAATGCGCATGTAGTTGCTCTTTGAGACCGGCCATGCGCACCTCAAAAAACTCGTCGAGGTTGCTGGAGACGATACAAAGAAAACGCAGCCGTTCTAGCAGTGGTACATTTTCATCCTCCGCCTGAGCCAGCACGCGCCGATTGAAGGCGAGCAGGCCAAGCTCACGGTTGAGATAATTTGCCGTCGGGAAGCGGGGGGGCTGGTGGGTATGGTTCATCGCGCGCGTCCAAAGTAATGCTTGAAGTATATTCCTCAAGCCCATCATTTTGTTGCGCTAATGTTGCAGGGAGATGACAGTGGCTGATGCATGCATGCGTGCCGCTGGTGATGATTTTTCAGGTGCTGCGGTCAACCGGTAAAAAAGGCCAAAATTCGTCGTGCTGTTTTATAGTCTGTGACTCAAATTGCTATCTGGAGACACCGCATGTTTAAGGGAATATTAATTAATAAGGATGATGCCGGCTACCGTGCGGCAGTTCAGGAAATCGATGACGCACAATTGCCTGAGGGTGACGTGACGATCAGGGTTGAATGGTCAACGCTGAATTACAAGGATGGCTTGGCGATCACTGGAAAGTCACCTGTTGTCCGCCGCTTTCCCATGGTGCCGGGCATTGATTTCGCGGGGACGGTGACGGC
>JAUYQT010000665.1 GCA_030697085.1 Azonexus sp.
GATGTCCGGCTTCCGTCCGGGCAAGGTGCCTTTCAGCATTGTCAAGCAACAGCATGGCGACCAGGCTCGCCACGAAGTCCTCTCGGAAGAATTGGACCGCACTTTTGGCGAAGCAATTACTGCCCAGAAAATGCGCGTTGCCGGCTATCCTCGCATTGAGCCAAAGGTCACGGAAAGCACCACGCATCTTGAGTTTTCTGCAATTTTTGAGATTTACCCAGAAATCATTCTCGGCGACACGTCGACCGCGGAGATTGAACGCCCGGTTCTTGAAGTCAGTAATACTGAAATTGACAAGACACTGGACATTCTGCGCAAACAGAGAGTTTCATACGAAGATACCGACCGCTCGGCTGCTATTGAGGATCGCGTCGTTATAGACTTTTTGGGCAAGAAAGATGGCGTAGCGTTCCAGGGTGGTCAGGCCACAGATTACCCCTTCGTCCTTGGCCAAGGCATGATGTTGCCAGATTTCGAAAAAGCTGTTGAAGGCGCCATGGCGGGCGACACCAAAGTTTTCGATCTTGCCTTCCCGGATGATTACCACGCCAAGGATTTGGCTGGGCAGACGGTTCAGTTTGAAATTACCGTCAAGCAGATTCAAGCACCAAAATTGCCCGAAATTGATGCTGACTTCGCAGTGGGAATGGGCATTGCCGATGGCGATGTAGCCAAAATGCGGGCTGAGATCGAAACCAATCTGAAGCGTGAGGTAAAGCGCCGGATTGAATCGAAGCTGAAAGATCAGGTCATGGAAGCTTTGATCAAAGCTACCCCAATTACCGTCCCTACCTCGCTCGTTGATATGGAAATTCAGCGACTGATGCAAGCTGCCCGCCAAGATATGGAACAGCGCGGTATGAAAAACAAGGATTTCCCAATTCAACCCGAGTGGTTTGCCGACCAAGCAAAACGCCGAGTCACCCTGGGCCTGATTCTTGCGGAATTAGTTAAGACTGAAAAGCTCCAGGCAACACCGGAACAAGTTCGCGCAATGGTCGAAGAGACTGCACAAAGCTACGAACAACCAGAAGAAATTATTCGTTGGTACTACGCTCAGCCGCAGCGCCTAAACGAAGTCGAGGGCGTCGCGATCGAGAATAACGTCGTTGAATGGGTTCTGAGCAAAGCAAAGGTCACTGACAAACCTGCAGCTTTCGATGAACTAATGGGTCAGAAGCAATAATCGAGACCTTGTCGTAGAAACGACAATCGTCTTGAATGTAACTAATTAATATCTGCAACAAACAAGGGCTGACATGAATATCGACAACGCAAACCACTGGGATCCTCAGGCATTAGGCATGGTTCCGATGGTAATCGAACAGAGCGGACGCGGTGAACGCGCGTTCGACATCTATTCCCGCCTACTGAAAGAACGCGTGATATTTCTTGTCGGCCCGGTCAACGACATAACGGCCAATCTTGTCGTCGCTCAGCTACTCTTCCTTGAAGCGGACAACCCGGATAAAGATATTTACTTTTATATCAATTCGCCGGGCGGCTCGGTAACGGCTGGGATGTCAATATATGACACCATGCAGTTCATCAAGCCGGATGTGTCTACGTTGTGTATCGGTCAGGCAGCCTCAATGGGTGCCTTCCTGCTCAATGCCGGAGCAAAGGGCAAGCGTTTTGCCCTACCGAATTCCCGAGTAATGATTCACCAGCCACTGGGCGGATTCCAGGGGCAGGCTTCGGATATCGCTATCCATGCCAAGGAAATTCTGTCTATTCGTGATCGTTTGAACCGGATCATGGCCGAACACAGCGGTCAACCGCTGGAACGTATCGAAAAAGACACTGATCGCGACAACTTCCTATCCTCAGCCGAAGCAGCAGAATATGGCCTGATCGACAAGGTATTGACCCGCCGCGACGCGGCTTAATCAGGAGCTATAGATGTCTAAAGGTGGTCAGGAAAAACTGCTCTACTGTTCCTTCTGCGGTAAAAGTCAGCACGAAGTAAAAAAACTCATCGCCGGTCCGTCGGTATTTATATGCGATGAATGCATTGCGCTCTGCAATGACATCATCCACGATGAGTTGCCGGAAGAGGCTGCCAAGACTGCCCGCTCCGATTTGCCGACCCCGCGAGAAATTTGTTCCATTCTCGACGAATACGTAATCGGACAGGTCGTCGCCAAACGGATTCTCGCTGTTGCGGTTTACAACCACTACAAACGCCTACGTCACTCGGCCAAGCATGCTAGCGATGTCGAACTTGCCAAGAGCAATATTCTGCTCGTCGGACCGACCGGTTCCGGCAAAACTCTACTCGCCCAGACTTTGGCACGCTTACTCAATGTCCCCTTTGTCATGGCCGACGCTACCACCTTGACCGAAGCTGGTTACGTTGGCGAAGACGTCGAAAACATCATTCAAAAACTACTGCAAAAATGTGATTACGATATTGAAAAAGCACAGCAGGGTATTGTTTATATTGACGAAATAGATAAGATTTCCCGAAAGTCTGACAACCCATCGATTACGCGTGACGTTTCCGGCGAGGGCGTTCAGCAAGCATTACTCAAGCTCATTGAAGGTACGGTCGCCTCGATTCCACCACAAGGTGGTCGCAAGCATCCGAACCAGGATTTCGTTCAAGTCGACACCACCAATATTCTGTTTATTTGTGGTGGTGCTTTTGCTGGCCTGGAAAAAATTATTCAGAACCGTTCGGAAAAAGGCGGCATCGGTTTCGGCGCCGAGGTCAAGAGCAAAGAAGACAAAAAAGCAATCGGCCAGATTCTGCTTGATGCTGAACCGGAAGATTTAATCAAGTTTGGCCTAATCCCCGAACTGATTGGTCGCCTACCAGTAGTTGCGACCTTACAAGAACTAGAAGAGCCTGCGCTTATCCAGATTTTGACCGAGCCAAAAAATGCCCTGATCAAGCAATATCAAAAGTTGTTCAGCATGGAAGATGTCGAATTGGAAATCCGGCCCGGCGCTCTTTCTGCGATCGCCAAAAAGGCACTAAACCGCAAAACCGGGGCACGCGGCCTGCGCTCCATTCTGGAACATGCGCTACTTGATACGATGTACGAACTCCCCGGCATGGAGAATGTCTCAAAAGTGGTGATCGATGAAAATATGATTAACAGTGACACGCCCCCGCTACTTATTTACGCCGATCAGCCAAAGGTTTCAGGCTCTAACTGAGCCGGGACTTGAATTGCGGTTTCCTGCCCCAAGTTAGGGGCCCATACCTATTTCAAAGGCATCGTAATGTCGAACCCCAACTCGCTTCCGGAAACCGTCGAACTGCCGCTGCTGCCACTTCGCGACGTCGTCGTCTTTCCACATATGGTCATTCCGCTATTCGTGGGCCGGCCAAAATCCATCAAAGCGCTCGAAATGGCGATGGAGGGCGGCAAAAATATTCTTCTCGTTGCCC